>CAYUBZ010000056.1:0-10742 GCA_964443205.1 uncultured Hyphomicrobium sp.
ATGGGCCAGAGAATTACGCGGAGAGCGCGCCGCTACGCCGTCGCGGCCGCTGGGCTTGAATCATTCGCCGCCTGCTGGGTGGAGGCCTCGACCCGCTCCAGCACCTCCTTGGCGAGCGCGCGAATCGAAGCTCCGGCCTGCCCGGGATACTTGGCGAGGTAGCTGCGGCTCGTGGTCTGGAAGTTGGCGGCGTCCTGCAGTGCCGACATCCGCGGGATGGGCTGGCGGAAGCAGCGGTTCTCCGGGTTGCCCTCGAGCCAGCGGTGATACTCCTCGTCGGATGCCGAGTTGGGCTCCTTCATGTTGATGATGACGCCCAGGTTCTCGGCAAAGCCCATCTCGGGGTTGAGGCTCTTGAAGCGGCGGAAGACTTCGAGCCCGCACACCGAGACGTAGTCGGCCTTGGTCGGCGAGATGTGGAAGTCGGCCTCGCGCAGCCAGCTCTCGGTGAGCACCGACAGCCCCGGAGGGCAATCGATCAGCACGATATCGAAGACCTTGCGCACCCCCGCCAGCAACTCGGCGATGACCGCGCGCAGCCGCGCGTGCAGGCTCTCTTTCGACACCTCGCGCTCCAGCAGGGTGAGTTGCATGTCGCTCGGCAGCACGAACACCGAGCGCGCGTCGTCGACGTCGGAGACGTTGCGCACGATGAACTTGGGCCAATCGACCGTCTGGCCCTTGAGCACGGTCGCGTGCAGGTAGTCGACGATGGTCGCCCCTTCGCTTTGCAGCTTGTAGAGGTTCGAGACCGTCATCAGCATGCTCGAGACGCTGGCCTGGGCATCGCTGTCGATCACCAGCACGTTCTTGCCGTGGTAGGCGGCGAGCGTTTCGGCAAGGGCGAGAACCAGAGTCGATTTGCCGACGCCGCCCTTGGTATTCATCATTGCAATTGAATTGCGCATTGTGCCCTGGTTTTCCCCGTACGGCCTCACATTGCCCCAAGCACTCATTGCCTTTGGCATTCGAAACCGTCGTTCACTCCCCATGGCGCGGGAATATGGCAGCCATGGGAACGCCCCGCAACGGTTGGCCAGAGCAGCATAGGCGCACGGGCGCGAACCGGCAATAAAGCGTTGAAGAAACTTGGGTTTGCCGCGACATCTTGCGCGCGTCACGAACTGCAAATAGGACAGGGAGCCCCGCGGCCTTTTATGACAGGGGCGTCACGTCTCACCGGAGGCTCTTGCACCATGGCTCATGCGTCGGCGTCTCGCTCGGCTCGCCCCCTAGCCTTTCTCGCCCTCGTCGCGGTCTCGGTTCTGCTCGCAGGTTGCGGCATCAACAACATCCCCACCTACGAGCAAAGCGCCAAAGCGGCGTGGTCGGAGGTCTTGAACCAGTACAAGCGCCGTGCCGACCTCATCCCCAACCTGGTAGAGACCGTCAAAGGCTTCGCCACGCAGGAGCGCACGGTGCTCACCGAGGTGGTCGAGGCGCGCGCCAAGGCCACGCAGATGCAGGCCAACATCCCGCCCGACATCCTGACCAACCCCGAGGCCATGCAGAAGTTTCAGGATGTGCAGAGCCAGCTCGGCGGGGCGCTCGGGCGACTGCTCGCCGTAGTCGAGCGCTATCCCGATCTCAAGTCGGGCCAGAACTTCCTCGCGCTGCAGAGCCAGATCGAGGGCACCGAGAACCGCATCGCCATTGCGCGGCGCGACTACATCAACGCGGTGCGTGTCTACAATACCGAGCTGACGACCATCCCCGGACGCTGGTGGCGGGCCTTCCTGTACCCATCCTCCAAGGAGATGGCGACGTTCGACATCGCGTCCGACGAGATGAAGACGCCCAAGGTCGATTTCGGCACCAAGCAGTAGCCGGCGCGCGCAGAGGATACCGAACATGTCTTGGGACCGGTGCGCTTCGCCGTCCCGGCAGGGCATTGGGCTCTTGGGCTTCATCGCCGCAGCCGCCTTGTGTGCACTGATCATCGATGCTGCGCTCGCCGAGCCGAAGTTGCCCGCCCTCACCGGACGCATCGTCGACGAGGCCGGTCTGCTGAGTGGGCAGGACTATGCGGCGCTGAATGAGGAGCTCGCGGGAATCGAAAAGGCCTCCAGCGATCAAGTCGTCGTCGTCACGCTCAAGTCGCTGCAGGGCTACCCGATCGAGGACTTCGGCTACCAGCTCGGGCGTTCCTGGGGCATCGGCCAGAAGGGCAAGGACAACGGCATCCTGCTGATTGTGGCGCCGAACGAGCACAAGGTCAGAATCGAGGTCGGCTACGGGCTCGAGCCCGTCATGACCGATGCGCTCTCCAAGCTCATCATCGAGAACGCGATCCTGCCCGAGTTCCGCCGCGGCGATTTCCCGGCCGGCATCCGTGCCGGCGTGCGCGATATCAAGGACGTGCTGTTGGGCGATGCCGAGGCGGTCAAAGAGCGCGCCAAGGGCGCGCGGCGGTCCTCCGATGCCGACACGCTGCAATTCATTCTGTTTATCTTCTGGATGGGCGTTGTCCTTTACATCATGTGGGCCTTCTATCGCTCCTCGCTGTCCGCCCAATCTGCCGGCGCGCGCCGCAGCGGCACGGTCGTCGCCCCTGGCGATTCGGGGAGCTGGGGTGGGGGATGGTCGGGCGGCGGCAACGGAGGCGGCGGCTGGTCGGGCGGAGGCGGCAGCTTCGGCGGCGGCGGCTCGTCGGGGAGTTGGTGATGCTGTCGAGTGGAACGGGAGATTTTGGCAATGCGGCTATTCTCGGCCGATGAGGAGGCCCGCGTCTCCGATGCGATCTCGCGCGCCGAGCGCAAGACGTCGGGCGAGATCGTGGTCGTCGTCGCAGACCACAGCGACGCCTATCTCTATGTGCCTCCGCTGGCGGCGGCGCTGGTGAGCCTGCTGGTGCCTTGGATCTTGATCTTCTTCACGCGGCTCGATGTGGAGTCCATCTATCTCGCCCAGCTCGCCGTCTTCCTGATCCTCACCGCGCTGATTCTGCCGCTGCCCGTGCGCACGGCGCTGGTACCGGCGCGCATCAAGCGGCTGCATGCGCACCAGCGCGCCGTCGAGCAATTCCTCGTGCAGAACCTGCACACGACGTCGGGGCACACGGGCGTGCTCATCTTCGTGTCGGTGGCCGAACGCCACGCCGAGATCAGGGCCGACACGGCGATCGACGCGCGCGTTCCGCCCGGCACCTGGAAGGGCATAATCGACGAGCTGACGGCCGCCATTGCCAAGGGGGAGCCAGCCGACGGGCTCGTTGCGGCTATCGCGGCAACGGGCGCCCATCTCGCCCAGCATTTCCCTCCTGATACGCGCAACCCCAACGAGCTGCCCGATCATCTGATCGTCCTGCAATAGGCCCTTGCGCGGCGCACAGAACGGGTGGCACGGGCTTTTTTCGTGCTATTCCCTACCGGGCCGGGGGTTCTTTCCGAGGGTGCCGCATTGACGATTTCCACTTCCGTCCCAGACGCAGTTGTGCGTGCGCCCTTGCGCGCCCGCGTCTCGTGGATGCTGTTCGATTGGGCCGTACAGCCCTACTACACGCTGATCCTGACCTTTTTGTTCGCGCCCTATTTCGCCAACGCCGTGGTCGGCGACGGTCCGCGCGGCCAGGCCCTGTGGGGCTATGGCGCGGCGGTCGCGGGCGTTCTGATTGCCGTGGGCAGCCCGTTTCTGGGCGCCTTTGCCGACGGTCGCGGAAAGCGCAAGCCGTGGATCGCCATGCTTTCCGTCGTCCTCGCCGCCGCCATGACCACGCTGTGGGTCGCCACGCCGCTCGCGCCCATGCCGACGATCTACCTCATCCTCTTTGCCTTCGTGTGCGCGACGGCCTGCGCCGAGTTCACCGCCGTGTTCACCAACGCCATCATGGCGAGCCTCGTGCCGCAAAACGAGCTGGGGCGGCTGTCTGGCTCCGGCTGGGCCTGCGGCTACTTCGGCGGGCTTGTCAGCCTGCTGCTCGTGGCCGGGTTCCTCGTTCCCTCGCCCGAGAGCGGCAAGACGCTGCTCGGGATGGAGCCGCTGTTGCACCTCGACGCGGCAAGCCGCGCCAGCGACCGCCTCGTCGGGCCCTTCTCCGCGGCCTGGTATCTCATCTTCATGATCCCGTTCTTTCTGTTCGTGCCCGACACCCATAAGGCAAGACCGGACGACGGGCGCCCCGTCACGGCCGAGCTGTGGGACACGCTGCGCGCGCTGCCGGGTCATCGCGACATGCTGCTCTTTCTCGCCGCGCGCATGATCTTTACGGACGGGCTCACGGCGATCTTCACCTTCGGCGGCATCTATGGCGCAGCCGTATTTGGATGGGGGGCGCTGTCGCTCGGCATCTTTGGCATCGTGCTGACGCTCATCGGTGCCTTCGGGGCGCTCATCGGCGGCATTCTCGACGACCGCTTCAGTGCCAAGGCTGTCATCATCGCTGCTCTGTTCATACTGCTCATTGGCGCGTTCGGCATCTTGTCGGTCGACAAGACCCACGTGTTCTACGTCGTCGAGGTTACGCCGAAGGTGCCGGGCTCGGCGCCGTTCTCCTCGATCGGCGAGCAGGTTTTCCTCGGTTTCGCGATGGTGGTCGGCTTGGTCTCGGCGCCGGTGCAGGCGTCGAGCCGGTCGCTGCTCGCGCGCCTCGCCCCGCCCGAAAAGATCACGCAGTTCTTCGGGCTGTTTGCGTTCTCGGGAAAGGTGACGGCGTTCCTCGCGCCCTTCGTGGTCGCCACCATCACCGATGTGACCAATAGCCAGCGGCTCGGCATGTCGGCGATCGCGCTGTTCCTCATCGTTGGTATGGTGCTGATGCTCCCGGTCCGCTCGCCGGTGCGCAAGCCCTAGCGTGGCGGCCCCGCCATCCCCATCTCACCCGTCTGAGCACTGGCCACGGCCTGCGGGCGACGGCACGGCACCCTTGCTTGATCGAGCGCAAGGCGCAGCCGTCGTGATGTCCGCTAAGGGCTGGTCCAGATGCCGAAGCGGACAAGCGTTAACGACAGGACCCCTCCCATGAAACGAGCCTTAGCTTTGCTGGCGGCGGCAGCGCTGCTCCTGCCGCTGGCGACCCTCGCCCAAGAGGAGCCCGCCCCCAAAGAGGCGGTCGAGGCGCCGGCCGACGAGCCGGCGGACGATCGGTCGGCCGGCGACGCCATCGACACGGCCAAGGACGCCACCAACGCCGCGATTGAAGCGGCCAAGGAGGCGATCCTCCATGCGATCGACACGGCCAAGGAGCACACGAGCGCTGCGATCGAGACCGGAAAGGAAGAGAGCGGGAAGGCC
This sequence comes from uncultured Hyphomicrobium sp., assembly GCA_964443205.1. Taxonomy (GTDB): domain Bacteria; phylum Pseudomonadota; class Alphaproteobacteria; order Rhizobiales; family Hyphomicrobiaceae; genus Hyphomicrobium_A. The sequence goes on from CAYUBZ010000056.1 coordinate 5,230, forward strand.
ATGGACAAGGCCAGCCGCGCCACCCGGATCCTCGACAAGGCCGCCGCCGCCGCCCGCGAGGTGCTGGACAAGGCCAAGCAGGCAACGTCGGAGGTGCTCGACAAGGCCAAGGAGGCGACGCAGGACGACGAGGCACCCGACGCGCCCGGCGACGTGGAGCCAACGCCGCCGTCCGGTGCAGGCGGACACGACTAAGCGGCGCGGCGATATGATCGCCGCACCGCAAAGGTGTCGTCGGAACCTGCAGCTCGCAGGGTCCTGGTCGTTTGCCCTTTAGGGTCCGGGCGCCGGCTCAGCAGGTGTTTCCGGTGCCATCGGCTCAGCAGGCGTTTCCGGTGCCATCGGCTCAGCAGGCGTTTCCGGTGCCATCGGCTCAGCAGGAGCTTCCGGTTCCGCTGCAGGCGCCGGCTCTTCCGCGGCTGGTGCCGACTCCTCGGGTGCAGCCGGCGTCATGGCCGGTTCCGCTGCAGGCGCCGACGTTTCTGCGGCCGGCTCCGGAGCAGCCATTTTCTCCGGCACGGGCGAGTAGACCCACACGATGCCGAAAACGATGGCGGCAAGGATGATGATAAAGATAACTGCCCTAACGGCTGTATTCACGGTTGATCTCCCCCAACACGGTAATTCCAACTTGACACTTTAAGGCCTTTGGCCGCCGAGGACAATAAAGCCGGTTGCGGCACGAAATACGGCGAGAAACCGGCTTTGCCCAATTACCGTGCACCGACGATCCCGCCTCTGGGCGTCCCTTAGCTTGCCGCGATCACCGCGGTGGCCGCTCGGCGACCATGAACCACGACGGCCCGGAGTGCGGGTCGTTCCAGATGCGCTTCCAGCGGAACCCCGCCTTCTCGTAGGCGCGCACGGCGCGTTCGTTCCTGACCGAGGGAAACACGCATACCGCGACCGCCAGCGTCGATGCGAACACTTCGTCCTTGAGCAGGGCGAGCGCGGCTTGCCCGGCGCCCCTGCCGCGGTGCTCCTCGGACGCGATGAAGAGATCGAGATCCCAGGTGCCGGGCGCCAGGTCCTGGGGCAAGTCCTCGCCCCACAGCGTGGCGTCGACCGCGTGGGCGTAGCCGACGGCCTCGTCCCCGACCTCAATGATCCGGCACAACGCGTGCCGGGAGCCGAGCGCCATGTTGACCTCGGCCTCGGTCGCCGAGACCGGGCCCCACCAGTCCTGGATGTCGGGGCGCCCGAGCCAGCCGCGGATCAAATCCCAGTCCGCGCGGGTGGCGGGACGCAAGCGTACGGCGCTCTTCTCCGCCATGGCCTCAATGCCGGAAGTGGCGCATGCCGGTGAACACCATGGCGAGGCCTTTGGCGTCGGCCGCTGCAATGACCTCCGCGTCGCGCAGCGAGCCACCGGGTTGAATTACGGCGGTTGCACCGGCCTCGGCAGCGGCGAGGAGACCGTCTGCAAACGGGAAGAAGGCGTCGGAAGCGACGACCGAGCTTTTGGTCAGCGGCGCCGCGACGCCTGCGGCCTCGGCTGCGTCCTTTGCTTTCAGCGCGGCAATGCGCGTTGCATCGATGCGGCTCATCTGGCCGGCGCCGATGCCGACGGTGGCGCGGTCCTTGGCGTAGACGATGGCATTCGACTTAACGTGCTTGGCGACCTTGAAGGCGAACAGAAGATCGGCAAGCTCCGCTTCCGTCGGCGCGCGCTTGGTCACGACTTTCAGATCGGACAAGCCGACGACACCGTTGTCGCGCGACTGCACGAGCAGACCGCCCGCCAGCGAGCGCACCATCACGCCGGGGGCGCGCGGATCGGGCAGCCCGCCGGTCGTCAACAGGCGCAGGTTCTTCTTGGCGGCAAAAATCGCCTTGGCGTCGGCGGTGGCCTCGGGCGCGATCACCACCTCGGTGAAGATTTTGGCAATCTCGTCGGCAGCCGCAGCGTCGATCGTGCCGTTGAGGGCGACGATGCCGCCGTAGGCGCTGACCGGATCGCAACGCAGCGCCTGCAGATAGGCCTCCTTTAGCGAGCCGGCGATCGCCGCGCCGCAAGGGTTGGCATGCTTGATGATGGCGACCGCGGGCGCGTCCGCCCCCAGCTCGGCGACCAGCTCGAAGGCGGCGTCGGTGTCGTTGAGGTTGTTGTAGGAGAGCTCCTTGCCCTGATGCTGGATCGCCGTCGCCACGCCGAAGCGCGCATCGCCCGTGGCGTAAAGCGCCGCCGACTGATGCGGGTTCTCCCCGTAGCGCAGCGCCTGCACGCGCCGCCCGCCGAACGCCCGCCACTCGGGCGCCTCCTCCTCGAGCACCGTTGCAAACCACGTGGCGATCGCGGCATCGTAGGCCGCCGTGCGGGCGAAGGCCTTGGCGGCTAATTGCTTGCGCAGCCTGAGCGTCGTCGCCCCGTCATTCGCTTTCATCTCGTCCAGCACGCGCGCGTAGTCGGCCGGCTCCACGACCACCGTCACGCTCGCGTGGTTCTTGGCGCCGGCGCGAATGAGCGCCGGGCCCCCGATATCGATGTTCTCCACGCATACGTCGTAAGGCGCCCCGTCCGCCACGGTGGACTCGAACGGGTAGAGGTTGACCACGACGAGATCGATGGGCGCGATGGCGTGCTCGGCTGCCTGCGCCTCGTGCTTTGCGTTGCCGCGCACGGCGAGCAGCCCGCCGTGCACTTTCGGGTGCAGCGTCTTCACCCGGCCGTCGAGCATCTCAGGGTATCCGGTCAGCTCCGAGACGTCCTTGACGGCGAGGCCATCGGCGCGCAGGGCCGCCGCCGTGCCCCCCGACGAGACGAGCTCCACCCCCATCTGCGCCAGAGCATCGGCGAACGCGGCAACGCCGGACTTGTCCGAGACCGACAGAAGCGCGCGGCGGACCCTGGTGTCGCTGCTCGTCATTGCGCCCCCTCCCCGGCCATGCGCTCGACGACCCAACTGACCTCGCTCTCGCCAAAGGTCACCGCCCGCAGCACGATCTGCAGTGCGCGGCGCGGGCCGGTGCTGTTGGCAAAGTAGGTGCTTTCCTCGACGGAGAGCGGGGCGCCCGTGGCCTTGAAGAGCCAGCGCTCGCCGCCCGGCAGCGTCAGCTCGGCGGTATTGGGCACCTCTGGGAGCTGGCAATCGACGTCCGGATGCAGATGGAAATGGATGGCGAACGGCAGATCGGACCGCAAGCGGACGCTCTGGTGCAACCCCTCGAGCCGGTCGCACCCTTCCAGGCGGTTGCCGTCGGCGGAAAGAAACAGCCGGCGGCTGTGGATGAGGTCGAAGCGGCGGCGATAACCGTCGTGGTTCGCTTCCAGAGCGACCCCGTCGTCCAGCTCGTCCACATGCCAGTCCACGCTATCGGGATAGCGGATGGGCGGTGCGCCGATCAGCTGCTCCAAGCGGCGGTGCGTCACCAGCTTGGAGGAGGACTTCTCGGCAAGGCACAGCGTGTTGTGGTTGGCGGTCGCGCGCGCGGCGGGATGCCAATCCGCACCGGCGGGCCCCGGCATGCCGCCGTTGACGAAGAGAAGCCGCGACCCCGTGCTCATCTCGAACGACAGACAACCGGCTTGCGCCTCGCCCGCCACGGCGAGCGGCGGCGGTGGTCCGACATCGACGAGAATGATGCTCTTTCCCTGCTCGAGCCGCGCGTAGCCGGAAGCCTGCGCCTCGCGGAGCGCGGGGACTAGCGCGTCGGCATAGGCGAGAACTGTACCGAGACCCGCCGCCGATGGAATGCTCATGCCGTTGAAGCGGGCGAGCATCCCGTCGCCCAGACGCAGAAATCGCAGCATCGGCTGGATGCGCGTCATGGCGTCGAGTAGCTGCGGCGGGTGCTTGCGGTCACGGGCCACAAAGCATTGGTACAAGGGGAGCAGGTCGAGCATGAGCTCGACGAGGATGCTGGGGTTGCGGCTGATGTGACCGCCATCGGGCAGGATCTGGCGGTCGAGCTCGGTGGCGAGCATGGCCTGCGCGTCCTTGAGCTGGCGCTCATGGCCGGCAAGCGACAGATCGGCGAGCGTCAGCGCGATGAGCGCAAGCAGGCGCGGGTAGCTGTCGGCCGCGTCGCGCCAGGAGGTCGACAGAAGCGCCAGCTGGCGGCCGAGGCTCGCCGTTATGGTCTCGTAGGTTGCCGAATCGGCGCCGTCGAGCAGCAGGACCGCATGCGAGATCCACGAGATCAACCGGCGCGCGGCAACCGCCGGCTCCGCTCCCACACCCGTCCCGGCACCACAGCGAATGGCCCATTCGACCACCAGACGGCGCGCCGTCTCGCGGGCCTCGTGGTCGGCTGCGGCCCCCAGATTGCGCAACCAGCCGAAACCATGCAGCTCACGCTCCCAGGCGGCATTGGGCGGCTCAATGTCGAAGGGCGATCGCCCGTGCAGAAACGCAATCGAGCCGGCAAGCCCGAACTGGCCGTGCTCGATCTCGCGCCAGAAGCTCGGGTCGGCGGTGCGCAAGTCTTGCGGCACGATCAACAGCTGATCGGCGGGAGGCGCTACGAGCGACCAGCTCAGAAGCCGCGAAGCCAGCACACCGGCAATGGCCGAGCGCTTCGAGCGTTCGGCCGACAGCGCGGCAATCCTCAAACGCTCCTTGAGCGTCAGGTCAAACATCGGCGGCCCCCTGCTGCCGGACTCCGGCTCGTCGCACGCATCCGTTCAAGCTCTGCGGACATGACGCTCCGAGTACCCCCGCGCGGGCGCCAACACAAGGATACGCGCGCGACGAGCTGTGCGCAGTTGCCCTAGTGTCCTGATCGCGAAGCTCGTTGTACTTTGCGGCAAGCTTTGAATGAGCTTCGCGATCGCAGGACACTGGCAAGTCTTTGATTATAGTGTGATTCAGATCGAGAACGATCATCACACTAACGACGCAGTCAGCCGCGGTGCGCCAGGCGCGCAGCATAGAACGCATCGAGCCCGGACAGCTCCTTGCGCTCGTGCGGCAGGTGGAAGGGCAGCGTGCGCAGATCACCGTCCGGCGTGAGCCAGTCGGGCGCGACGCCGCTTTCGCCGGCCTTGATCGGAACCCGTACAAAATCCGGGGCGCGTGCCAGCAGCCGGGCGACTTGCTCCAGGCCTTCCTCCGGCTCGAGAGAACATGTGCAGTAAAGAAGCGTGCCGCCCGGCTTGACGAGACGCGCGGCGTTGTCGAGGAGGCGGGACTGCAGCTCGGCAAGGGCTGCAACGTCGGCGGATCGCTTCAAGCGCAGGATATCGGGATGGCGGCGGATCGTTCCCGTCGCCGTGCATGGCGCATCGAGCAGTACGGCATCGAACGTGCGCCCGGGCGCCCAGGTGGTGGCGTCGGCCGCGACGAGCTCGGCGGCAAGGTGCAGGCGATCGAGGTTGGCACGCAGGCGCTTGAGGCGGCCCTCCGACAGATCGACGGCCGTGACAATTGCGCCGGCCGCCGCCAGCTCGGCCGTCTTGCCGCCGGGGGCCGCGCATAGGTCGGCGACGGCGAGACCTTCAACGTTGCCAAGTAGTCGCGCCGGCAGCGCGGCGGCAGCGTCCTGCACCCACCAGGCGCCGTCCGCGTAGCCGG
>CAYUBZ010000057.1:0-10683 GCA_964443205.1 uncultured Hyphomicrobium sp.
CCCCGTTGTGGCGGCCCCCGAAATTAAGGCATACTGCGCCACCCACGGACGGTGGGCCCATATTCGCTTTTCGATTCGGGGGATCATGCCCATGCGCCGCTTGCCGATCATCGCTCTCGCCGCAGTCGCTCACCTGGCGCTTCCAGCGGTCGCAATGGCGGGCCCTGCCTGGGACGACATCCACGCCAAGGTGTTCGCTGGCCGCGCGATCCAGGCAGCCGGCGATACGATCCAGCTGACGGCGCCGACGCGGCCCACCGACCAGCGCGTGGTCCCGATCGCGGTAGAGACCGCCTTCGCCGACGGGCGGACGGTGCGCCGCTTGACGCTCATCGTCGACGAGAACCCCTCCCCCGTCGCCGCCGTGTTCGACGTCGGGCCCAAGCGCGATGCCTTCAAGGTTGCGACCAACCTGCGCCTCAACGCGGCAACCGACGTGCGCGCCATCGTGGAAGCGAGCGACGGCCAGCTCTACATGGCCTCACGCTTCGTGAAGTTCGCCGGTGGCCAGGGCGCCTGCGCGGCGCCCGCCATGGGCAGCCCAGAGCAGATCGCGGCCAACATGGGCCAGATGACGCTTCTGCCCGTGCGTGCAGCCGGCGCGGCGACCCCGATCACGCCGCAGGCGCGGCTCACGGTCAGCCACCCCAACCACACCGGCATGGTGCTCGACCAGATCACGCTGCTCTACGTGCCCTTGCGCATCATTACCGGCCTGGAGGTGCGCCAGGGGGACGAGCGCGTGTTTGCGATGACGGGCTCGATCACGCTGTCGCAGAACCCCGTCATCGACTTCGATTATCGCGTCAACGGCGCCGAGACGATGCAGGTGCTGGTCAACGACAGCGACGGCGCCTCGTGGGCGCAGAGCTTCCCGATCGGGCAGGGGAGCTAGCGCCTCCAACTCCGCCGCGCATCCCAACGGTCCCAGCGGTCCTGCTCGGCCGGCGTGCACCAGGGGTTGCCGTAATAGCCCCAACGGCCGTTGAAGCGCGTGCAGTCCTTCACGGGTTCTTCGCGTGTCGCCTTGTAGACCCGGTAGCCCTCGGCACCCGCCGGCACGCTGAGCGCGGCGGCCGTTGCGGCGATCACACAAATGCTCAAGATCCGACGAACCATCTTGTCCTCCAGTGGTCTGTGCCTGGGGTTCAATGTGGTCGCACACGCTTGTGCCTGCAAGTGAGGCGGCCTCACTTGACTGCCAGCACCTCCACCTCGCCGTCGCCCAGCTTCACCACGTCGCCCACGGCCTTGCCCACGAGCGCACGCGCCAAGGGCGACACGTAGGGGATGGTGCCCTTGGCGGGATCTGCCTCGTCCTCGCCGACGATGCGGAAAGTCTGCCGCCGTCCGTCCGCGCGCTCAACCGTCACCGTGGTGCCGAAGTGAACGTGGGCTCCGTCGGCCGGCGGGGTCACGACCTCCGCGCTCTGCTGGCGCGCGGTCCAGTAGCGCAAGTCGCGCGCCGTCGCCGCGGCCTTGGCGCGGTCCTCCTCGGCCTGGGCTGCGGTGTGCTCTGCGGTCAGGCGCGCCACCTCGGCCTCGATCTGCGCAAGCCCCTCCTTGGTCACGAGGTTGGGGTGCTCGGAGATCAGCCGGTCGGGCAGCTCCTCGACGCTGGCGTCTTCCTGCTCTTTGACGAAGGCACGGCTCATGCGTTTACCTGGGCGGTGTCCTGGACGGTCTGCTGGCTGGGTTCAAGTTGTAGCGGCCGGCTCCCTCACAGTCAGTATAGGCCCTGGCGGGGAAAATCCGAAACCACCTTCTGCGCCCGTCGGCTGCCGCAAAGCAGCAATGCCGGCCAACCAGCCGCTGGCTTGGGCGCCGCCGGTGCGACATGCGTTGATCGGGGCCCGCGAACGGCCGTAGAGTGACCCCCTGTGCTCGAGCGGGGACGCAAGGCCATCCACATCAGCCTCACATCATTCGAGCGCCGCGGCGACAAGGTGGTCTCCAGCCACCTGTTCGTGCGCCGCATGCTGCGGGCGATCGCCTTGTGGTTCGCCATCGTCGCCGTCGGGCTCATCGTAGGGATCGCCGGCTATGCCGGCTTCGAAGGCCTGTCGCTCACCGACGCCTATCTCAACGCGGCGATGATCCTGTCGGGCATGGGACCCGCCGTCGAGCTCAAGACCACGGGCGGCAAGCTGTTCGCCGGCACCTACGCCATCCTCTCCGGGCTCCTCATCATCATCGCGACGGGCTTTGTGCTGGCGCCGATCTTTCACCGCGTGCTGCACAAGTTCCACCTCGAGACGCGCTCGGACCAATGACGGCGGCCATGCTGCCGCCGCACGCTGCCGGTTAGTGTTGGGCATGCCCGTGACACCCGACATGCCGGCCGCCGAGGCGGCCATCGTCGAGATGACGAACGCGTTCCGCGCCGACCACAAGCTCTCCGCAGTGAAACGAAACCCACAGCTCGCGGCCGCCGCGCGCGCCTACGCCCGTGTCCTGGCGGCCCGCAGGCAAGGTCTTTCGCACACGGCAGACGGCACCACGCCGGCGACGCGCGCTAAGAGCGCCGGCTACGCCTATTGCCAGATTGCGGAGAACTTGGCCGCGCTCTACGACAGCCGCGGTTTCACGGCCGCCGACTACGCGCGGCGCACGCTTCAGGGCTGGGAGGATTCGCCCGGCCACCGCAAGAACCTTTTGATGCCGTACGTCACCCAGATAGGCGTTGCGGTTGTGCGCTCCGGTGCTAGCGATCCCAGGTATATCGCGGTGCAACTCTTCGGGCGGCCGTTGAGCCTCAAGTACACGTTCAAGATCGCCAACCATGCGACACAGCTTGTGGGCTACTCGTTTTCCGGCGAGGAGCATGTCGTCGCGCCGCGCGAAACGATCACGCACGGGGCCTGCGCACCGGGCACGCTCACTTTCAGAACGCAGACAGAAAAAGCCGCCGCCCGCTATCAAGCGCGCGACGGCCAAGTCTACACTTTGAAGCCGCGTAAGGGCGGCGGGGTGACGGTGGAGGCCGGCGCCGGCGCGCTCAGCCCTTGATGCCGGCCAGCCGGTCGGTGTGGTGGCCGATCATCTTCCAGCTGCCGCCCTCTTTGCGAAACAGGTTGGTGGCGCGGATCGCGACCTTCTCGGCCTTGCCGCCGATGTTGGTGTTCTCGCCCGACTCCAGCGTGTACATCACGGCGATCTCTTCGCCGACGGTGAAGTGCGTATCCTTGGGGCTGACCTTGCCGCCGAGCTTCCTGGCCGCCTGGCTTTCCCAGTCCTTGAGGACTTTGCTCCAGCCGATCTTGATTGAGCCGCCGGGTCCCATATAGGCAACGTCGTCGGCGTGCGACCACACCGTTTTCATGGGGGCGATGTCGCCTTTGAACATGGCGTTCAACGCCGCGTAGAACTGATCCGCCGCCTGGCGCACGGCCATCTCTTGCTTGCTGCCCATGTGTGAGGACTCCTCGGGTTCTGGCTGAGTAGAGCCGCACGGGGGGCTCCGGCCGCATCCTCGCGCTCGATCCCTAAGGCCGCGTTACGCCGCCCGCGCGACTTTGAGGCGTTGGGCCGTCGGCTAAGGCCTAGCCTGCGGCGGCGCGGCGCTCGATCAGGTCCCGCAAGCGCAGGCGCGCCTCGGGCAGCGTCTGCTCGCGCGGGGCGAGGACGCGCGTTTCGAGGAAATGCCCGGTGAGCGCCAGACCGGCGACGACATCTGCATTGGTGGCGGAGCCATTGCGCTCTCCTTGCCCGCCACCTTTGGCAAGAAAGCCAGGCAAGACGAGCAGCCGCTCCTTGTAGGGCTCCCCGGCCGCCGCCGAGACCGCGCGCCCCGACTTGGGCGACACGTAGATGAGATCATCCTTGGCCCCCGTCGCCGCGCACGTGGCGAGATCGAGCCCGAACCCCAGTTCGTCCAGCAGCGCCATCTCCCAACGCACCATCAGTGCCGGCCATACGTGCGGCTCGTCGAGAAAACCTAAGACGAACAGCGTGACCTCGAACAGGCTGGGATGGGGGTCGCGCTCCGGCAGCAGCCGGGCGAGCGCGCACAGCGACGAAAGACCGGTGAGTGCCAACGGGTCCTCCATCGCTTGCGCGGCATAGCCTTTGCGCAACTCCACGACGACGTGGCCGAGGTGCTCGGAAAGCCGCGCCTTCCACACGGCGTCGACGTGATTGCCCGTCTGCAGGACGGGACGCAGCTTGCGCGAGCGCCCGCCGTGCACGAGGCCAAGATGGCGGCCGTGCGCGCGTGTGAAAATCTCGGCGACCGCCGCCGTCTCGCCGTGCGGCTTCACCGACAGGATCACGCCTTCATCCGCCCACTGCATCAGGGGACCGCAGGGTCATTTCTTGGGGGGCTCCAGACCCATCTCGCGGTAGCGCTCGGGATCGTCCTGCCAGCCGGAGCGCACCTTGACGAACAAGAACAGGTGTACGGGGCGTTCCAGGATTTCGCAAAGCTCGTGGCGCGCCTCCGTGGAGATCTGCTTGATGGTCTGCCCGCCTTTGCCCAGCACGATGGCCTTCTGCCCGGCGCGGGTCACGTAGATGGTCTGCTCGATGCGCACCGACCCGTCCTTGCGCTCCTCCCACGAGGCCGTCTCGACGGTGATCGCATAGGGGAGCTCCTCGTGCAGTCGGTTGAAAATCTTCTCGCGCGTAATCTCGGCGGCCAGGATCCGCAACGGCGCATCGGACAGGTCGTCGGCGGGGTAGTGCCACGGCCCCGGCGGCATGCGCTCGGCGAGCGCGCGCTTCAAGTCGGCAACGCCGTCGCCGGACAAGGCGGAGATCATGAAAACGCCTTGCAGGGGGACGTGGCGCTCGATCTCTCCGGCCAGCGCCAGCAGCTTCTCCTTGGCCGCGACCCGGTCGACCTTGTTGAGGACGGCCAGCAGCGGCGTTCGCGCGCCTTTGAGCCGTTCCAAGATGCGCGCCACGTCCTCATCGAGCCCCTTTGCCGCGTCGACGATGAGCACGACGAGATCGGCGTCGCGCGCGCCGCCCCAGGCGGCATCGACCATCGCCTGATCGAGGCGGCGGCGCGGCGTGAAGAGGCCCGGCGTGTCGATGAAGACGAGCTGGCTGTCGCCCTCGGTGGCGATGCCGCGCACCGGCACCCGCGTCGTCTGCACCTTGTGGGAGACGATCGACACCTTGGCGCCGACGAGCGCGTTGACCAGCGTCGACTTGCCGGCGTTCGTCGCACCGATCACGGCGATGAAGCCGCAATGCTGCCGCTCGGGGGGAGGCGTCGCCCCGCCCGAGCCCTGTTTGCCAGGCTTACTCATTGTGAGCCGCGCTGCGCACGCCTTCGCGCTCCAGCAGCGCCCGGGCCGCGGCCTGCTCGGCGGCCCGCTTCGAGGCCCCCTCGCCGCGCGCCGGCGGCTTGCCGGTAATGTGCACCTCCGAGGTGAAGCGCGGCGCATGGTCGGGCCCCTTGCGGGCAATCTCGATGTATTGCGGCAGCGACAGGCCCTGCCCCTGCGCCCACTCCTGCAGCGCCGACTTGGCGTCGGGTCTGGCGGTCGTGTTCAGCTCCTCGTACTGGCACGCCCACAGCTTGCGCACGGCGGTCCGCGACGCATCGAAGCCGGCGTCCAGAAAGATGGCGCCGAGCAGCGCTTCCATGGCGTCGGCGAGGATGGTGCCCTTGGCGCGGCCGCCGCTGCCCGCCTCGCTGTCGGAAAGGATGAGATGCGGACCGAGTCCAAGCGTGCGCGCCACCTTGGCACAGGTCTCGCCGCGAACCAGGCGATTGTAGCGGCGCGCAAGCTCGCCTTCGTTGGCTGAGGGGAAAAGCTCGTTCAGAAGCTCGGCGATGGCCAGCCCCAAGACGCGGTCGCCGATGAACTCCAGGCGCTCGTTGTCGTTGCGCTTGGCTTTGCTACCGCGCGTGCTCGCATGCGTCAGGGCGAGCTCCAAGAGTTGCTGCTTCTTGAAGCGGTGGCCCAGCGTCTTCTCGAGGTCCTTGAATTTGCGTGGACGCAGCATGATGTCACGAGACTATCGCATCCCCGCCGAACGGGGAGTGGAATATGGATCGGCGCAGCAGGTTCGGCGCACACGCCACGAAGCGGAAATGGTGCATAGAGGGGAACCGTCGAGGCGATTCCACGGCATGCCGGGCCGTCTTAACGCACGAGTTTGAAGAACCGGTTCCAGCGGATGTCGAACGGCCACGTCCACGGGGTATACCAGCGAAAGGCGCCCGGCTCGTCGACGGCGGCGGAGAAGAAGATGATCTCCGCCCGCCCAATCAGGTTCTGGAACGGCACGTAACCGACACCCCACGACGCGCGGCTGTCGGTGGAGTTGTCGCGGTTGTCGCCCATCATGAAATAGTGCCCTTCGGGCACCTTGTAGGGCCCCACATTGTCGAAGGGACCGTTCTCCTCGGAATCGAGCACGGTGTACTTCACGCCGTTCGGCAGCGTCTCCTCATAGGCAGGAATCGGTCGCGGGGGTCCGTCGTCCTCCTGGGTGACGAAGTCGCCGATACGCCGGCGCGGCACCTCCTTGCCGTTTATATAGAGCACGCCGCCGCGCACGGTGATCTCGTCACCTGGAAACCCGATTACCCGCTTGATGTAGTCGGTCGAGTTGTCGCGCGGCAGCTTGAATACGACGACGTCGCCCCGCTCGGGCTTGGCGGGAAAGATGCGGCCGGAGAACGGGATGATGTTGTAAAATGAGTAGCGGCTGTACCCGTATGAGAGCTTGGAGACGAACAGGTAATCGCCGATGAGCAGCGTCTCCTTCATCGAGCCCGATGGGATGTTGAAGGGCTGATAGAGGAACGTCCGCACCAGCATGGCGATGGCCAGCGCCTCTATGACGATGGTGACGGTCTCGAGCCAGCCGCTTTTTCTCATTTTTGCAGTAACTGCCATTCAAAACTCCCGATCCGGGCGGGCCCCGCTACGCGCCGGGCCGCTATAGCCATTTTGTCACCGGTGCGCAATTCTTCTGCCACTGTCGCAGCACGAAACGGGCAGACGCGCTTCAGCGCCGATCGCCCTTGTCGGGCAGGCCGGAGATGATCACAATCGCCGCAGCGAGGGGAAAATCATCGGTCAAGGTCAAGTCGATGCGGGCTTCGAAGCCCTCCGGTGTGAGCTCGTCGAGTGTCATTGCCGCACCGCCCGTTAGCTTGATGGTTGGGCGCCCCGAAGGCAAATTGATCACACCCATGTCACGCCAATAGACGCCGCGGCGCAATCCGGTGCCCAGCGCCTTGGCGCAAGCCTCCTTGGCGGCGAAGCGCTTGGCGTAGGATGCCGCCCGTTGGGCGCGGCCATCGGATTTTTGTCGCTCGAGGTCTGTGAATATGCGTTGAATGAAGCGCTCGCCGTAGCGTTCGAGCGTCTTTTCGATGCGGCGGATGTCGATGATGTCGTTGCCGATGCCCAGGATCACGCCGGCCTCACGTGCTCGCGCGCCGGCAGGGCACCCTCCCGCGCCGCATCCATCAGCACACGCATGCGTTTGACGGCGGCAGGCAGCCCGCCAAAGATCGCCTCGCCGATGAGAAAGTGCCCGATATTGAGCTCGACGACCTCGGGCAGCCGCGCCACCCCCGTAACCGTATTGTAGGTCAGCCCGTGGCCGGCGTGCACCTCGAGGCCGGCGGACGCGGCAAGACGCGCCGCACGCGCAAGCCGATCGAGCTCGCGCGCGAGACCGCCCGCGTCGTCTTCAAGGGCCTTGTCGCAATAGGCGCCCGTATGCAGCTCGACGATGTCGGCGCCGATCGCCTCCGCCGCCTCGATCGTTGCGGCATCGGGCTCGATAAACAGCGAGACCTTGATGCCGGCCGCTTTCAGGTCGCCGACGACACGCGCCAGCTGCTTGCCGCCGGCAAGGACATTGAGCCCGCCTTCCGTCGTGCGCTCCTCGCGGCGCTCGGGCACCAGGCAGCACGCGTTGGGCAGGTGGCGCAGGGCAATGTCGAGCATCTCCTCGGTTGCGGCCATCTCTAGATTGAGGGGACGCGTCAGCTCGCTCTTCAGGCGCGCGATATCGGGATCGGAGATATGGCGGCGATCCTCGCGCAGATGCGCGGTGATGCCGTCGGCGCCGGCCTCGACGGCCAGATGGGCGGCGCGCAACGGGTCGGGATGGCGGCCGCCGCGCGCGTTGCGGATGGTGGCGACGTGATCGATGTTCACGCCGAGGCGGAGATAGGGAGCCTTGAGGGAGTGCGCCATACCAGGAAATCGATCATCCGAAAGCGTTACTCGGCCGCGGCCGGAGCCTGCCTCATGCGACGGACCCGCCACGCGCGAACGAGGTTCCTGGAAATATAGTAGACGACGGCCGCCGTCAGCAGCCCGATCGGCAGGCTGCCCGCCAGCATGGGCCACAGCACCGGCCAGAGCAGGGTCGTCGTGGCGTCGAGCAGATGCGGCGAGCGCTCCACGAACGCGCCCCACAAGAGGAGGACGTTGCGCTGGAAAGCGGCCGGGTCGAACACGCCTTCCAGTCCGACGATTTGCAGGCCCATGGCATAGGTCGAGGCCCAGATGATCGGCCAGCTCAACGGATTGCCGACGAAGGTGCCGATAACGGCGGCGGGGGCGCTGGCGCGCAGCAGTGCGGCCAATGCCACCGCCATCAGCGTCTGCACGCCCAACAGCGGCGTGATCGAGGCGAACGCGCCTACCGCGCATCCGAGCGCAATCTCGTGAGGGCTGGCCCTGAGGCTGCACAGCCGGCGCGCGCCGATGCGCAACACCTGCGTCCATTTGCGCCACGAGATTGGTGCAGCGCGCCCCCAGAGGGGAAGCTTCGGACGGTCACTACGACCAAGCAACATCGCTCACGACTCCGATCGCCGCTGATCCACGACTGCTCCGGCCCCGCCTATGGCTGATTCTCGTATCAATCGAACACGCGTTCAACCTTGTTTACCACCGCTTTTTCGCGAAGTCCGGCAATAATGTGGTTTAGATGTACCAGGTCCAGGACTTCCAGCTCGATACGCATTTCCGTAAAATCCGAGGCACGGCGGACCATGCGCACATTGTCTATATTCCCGCCGGCCTCGCCGATCACCTTGGCAATTTGGGCGAGGGTACCCGGCTCGTTCAGCGCGGTGACGCTGACGCGGGCCGGAAACCGCTGGGGCGTGTCGGGATCGATGTCCCAGGTCACGTCGATCCAGCCCTCGTGCTCGAACTCCTGCAGGCGCGGCGAGTGGATCTGGAAAATGCGGATCCCCTCTCCCGGGATCAGCACCCCGACGATGCGGTCGCCGGGAACCGCGCCGCCCGGCTCGAAGGTCACGGGCAGGTCGTCCTTGACCCCGCGGATGGCCAGCCCGCCCGTTCCCTTGGGCTGATCGGCGCGGAACTTGAGGCTCATCACGCGATCGATGTTGAACCAGCCGTCCTGCCCACGCGCCCGCCCGAAGCGGCGCGTGCGCCGGTAGGACGCCTTGGCCGGCGGCTGCCGCTCGACCGCATCGGGGACGGCGGCGCGCACCACGTCGTCGATCGCCAGCTCGTTGCGACCGACGGCGGCGAGGGCGTCCTCGAGCGACTTCTGGCCCAGCCGCGTCACGGCCTTCTTGAGCACCTCGTCGGTCATCTCCTCGCCGACCTGCTCGAAACGTGCCGCGATGAGGCGGCGCCCCAGCTCGCGGTACTGCTTGCGCACCGCGTCGCGCGCCGCCCTGCGGATCGCGGAGCGGGCGCGGCCCGTCACCACGAGGTTCTCCCAGGCGGGCGGCGGGGAGTGGTTCTTGGCGGTCTCGATCTCGACCTCGTCCCCGTTGCGCAACTGGGTGTCGATGGGCACGTGCCGCCCGTTGACGAATGCCCCTACGGCGGCGTTGCCGATGTCGGTGTGCACCGCGTAGGCGAAATCCAAGGGCGTCGCGCCCCGCGGCAGCGCGATCAGCCGGCCCTTGGGAGAGAAGCAAAAGACCTGGTCCTGGAACAGCTCGAGCTTGGTGTGCTCGAGGAACTCCTCCGGGTTCGAGCCCTCAAGCAGCGTGTCGACCAGACGGCGCAGCCACACGTAGGGCCCGCTGTCCTTCTGCAGCTCGTCGGCGGTCTTGGGCTCCAGCTGGCCGTTCATGTGCACCGCGTCCTTGTAGAGCGCGTGCGCGGCGACGCCATACTCGGCGATCTCGTGCATGTCGCGCGTGCGGATCTGCAGCTCGACGCGCTGGTGGCGGGGCCCGACGACCGTGGTGTGGATCGACTGATAGTTGTTCTGCTTAGGCGTGGAGACGTAGTCCTTGAAACGCCCCGGCACCGTGCGCCAGCTGGTGTGGGCCACGCCGAGCATGCGGTAGCAGTCGTCGATCGAGGTGACGATGACGCGGAACGCATAGATATCGGACAGCTGCTCGAGACTGATCTGCTTGTTGGCCATCTTGCGCCAGATGGCATACGGCTTCTTCTCGCGGCCGCTGATCTCGGCATCAATGCCGACCTCGGCGACCTTGGCCGCAAGCGCGGCGCGGATCTCCTCGACCAAGCCCTCGTTCGACTTCCTCAGCTCGGCGAGCTTGGCCGTGACCGCGGCGTAGGCTTGGGGGTGCAGCCAGCGAAAGGCGTGGTCCTCGAGCTCCTCGCGCATCGCCTCCATGCCCATGCGGCCGGCGAGCGGCGCATAGATGTCGAGGGTCTCCTCCGAGATGCGCTTGCGGGTCTCGGGCTTGACGTGCTCGAGCGTGCGCATGTTGTGCAGCCGGTCGGCGAGCTTGAC
>CAYUBZ010000058.1:0-8378 GCA_964443205.1 uncultured Hyphomicrobium sp.
CGTGCACTCGGAGTATCCCGACCACCCCGCGCAGATGCAGATGCGGAACTGGGCCGAGCCGCCCGCCCATATTCACTACACGACGGATGATCTGACGGGCTTTCTGCACGCGGTCGGCAGACAAGGCACTAATGCGGCGGCCGCCACCAACGGCTAACGCGTTTCCGGTTTAACCCTGAGCAGTTGCTCGGTCTCGGCGCATCACGCCCGGGGCCCGGCTCAGGCATGGCGAGAGCAACGGCAGCTCGCTCAGCGCGTCGGCACCGGCTTCTCGCCGCGGTAATCGTAGAACCCCCTGTGGGTCTTGCGGCCGAGCCAGCCGGCCTCGACGTACTTCACCAAGAGCGGACACGGCCGGTACTTGGAATCGGACAGGCCTTCGTAGAGGACCTGCATGACCGACAAGCAGGTGTCGAGCCCGATGAAGTCGGCGAGCTCGAGCGGCCCCATGGGATGGTGCGCGCCAAGCCGCATGGCCTTGTCGATGGCCTCGACGGTGCCGACGCCCTCATAGAGCGTGTAGACCGCCTCGTTGATCATCGGCAGCAGGATGCGGTTGACGATGAACGCCGGGAAATCCTCGCTGACGGCCACGGACTTGCCGAGGCTCTCCACGAACTTGCGCGCGACCGCAAAGGTATCGTCGTCGGTGGCGATGCCGCGGATGAGCTCGACGAGCTCCATCAGCGGCACCGGGTTCATGAAGTGCATGCCGATGAAGTGCTCAGGCCGGTCCGTGGTCGACGCCAAGCGGGTAATCGAGATCGAGGAGGTGTTGGTGGCCAGGAGGGCGCGATCCTTGAGGTGGGGACAAAGCGCGGTGAAGATCTTGCGCTTCAACGCCTCGTCCTCGGTCGCGGCTTCGATGACGAGATCGCAGTCGGCGAAGGCTTCAAGGTCGGGCGCATAGCTGATCCGCTTCAGCGCCGGCTTGATGTCGGCCTCCTTGATCAGGCCCTTGTCGGCCTGCCGGTGCAGGTATTTCTCGATGGTGTGGACCGAGTCCTCGACGATCTCTTTCTTCAAGTCGTTGAGCGCGACGGTATAGCCGCCCAGTGCAATCACATGCGCGATGCCGGTTCCCATCTGGCCGGCGCCGATGACTCCGATCTTCTTGATCACCTGGGGAAGCTTGGCCTCCCCCTTCGGCCTATCTGCCGTTTTAACCGCCAAGTTCATGACGATGAGTCCTTCTGTCCCCGAGCCCTTATTTGTCCTGCATTAGTGGCCGGCCTTCTTCAGCTCGGCCTCGAGCTCCGGCAAAGCCTGAAAGAGGTCGGCTACGAGGCCGTAATCGGCGACCTGAAAGATCGGCGCCTCGCTGTCCTTGTTGATCGCCACGATGACCTTGGAGTCCTTCATGCCGGCCAGGTGCTGGATCGCGCCGGATATGCCGACCGCCATGTAGAGATCCGGCGCCACCACCTTTCCGGTCTGGCCCACCTGCATGTCGTTGGGAACGAAGCCGGCATCGACGGCGGCGCGCGAGGCCCCGACGGCGGCGCCCAGCGCATCGGCGACGGGCTCCAGCAGCTTCTTGAAGTTTTCCCCCGACTGCAGCCCGCGGCCGCCGGAGATCACGATCTTGGCAGACGCCAGCTCCGGCCGGTCCGAGGTCGTCAGCTCCGCATTCTCGAAGGCCGAGAGGCTGACCGCGGCCGGCGCCGCGATGGTCTCGACCGGCGCCGAGCCGTCCTCGGCCGCGGAGGGAAAGGCGGAAATCCGCACCGTAATGACTTTTTTGGGCTCCGCCGACTGCACCGTCTGGATGGCGTTGCCGGCATAGATGGGGCGCTCGAAGGTATCCGCCGAGACGACCTTGGTGACGTCGGAGATCTGCATGACGTCGAGCGCGGCCGCAACGCGCGGGCAGATGTTCTTGCCCGAGGTCGTCGCCGGCGCGACCAGCGCGTCGTAGCCCTCCATCAGCGGCACGATCAGCGCCGCCACCTCCTCGGCCAGGCCATGCTCAAGCTGGGGCGCATCGGCCATCAGAACCTTGGCAACGCCCGATAGCTTGGCGGCCGCTTCGGCGGCCGGCTTGCAGTTGTGGCCCGCCACCAGCACGTGGATGTCGCCGCCCAACGATTGCGCCGCCGAAAGCGCCTTTCCCGTCGCGGCTTGCAGCGTTGCATTGTTATGCTCGGCAAGAAGCAGGACCGCCATCAGAGCACCCCGGCCTCGGTCTTGAGCTTGGCGACCAGCTCGGCGACGCTCTCCACCTTGACGCCGGCCTTGCGGCTCGCGGGCTCGGTAATGCTCAAGACCTTGAGGCGCGGCGTGACGTCGACGCCGTAGTCGCCGGGCTTCTTGACGTCGAGCGGCTTCTTCTTCGCCTTCATGATGTTGGGGAGCGAGGGATAGCGCGGCTCGTTGAGGCGAAGGTCGGTCGTGACGACCGACGGCATCTTCAGCTTCACCGTCTCCAGGCCGCCGTCCACCTCGCGCGTAACGAGAACCGAGCCGTTCTCCAGCACGAGCTTGGAAGCGAACGTGCCCTGCGGCCAGCCGAGCAGAGCTGCCAGCATCTGTCCGGTCTGGTTGCAGTCGTCGTCGATCGCCTGCTTGCCGAGGATCACGAGATCGGGCTTTTCACTTTCGACGACGGCTTTGAGAAGCTTGGCGACGGCGAGCGGCTCGACGGTGGCGCCATCGGCCGTCTCGATGAGAATCCCGCGGTCGGCTCCGACGGCGAGTCCGGCGCGGATTGTGTCCTGCGCCTTCGGAGGGCCAACGGAAACGATGACGATCTCGCTGGCCCCATCCTTCTCCTTGAGGCGCACCGCCTCCTCGACGGCGATCTCGTCGAAGGGGTTCATCGACATTTTGACGTTGGCGAGGTCGATCCCCGAACCGTCCGGCTTCACCCGAATCTTGACATTGAAGTCGACGACCCGTTTGACCGGCACCAGTACCTTCATGCCCGTCGGCTCCCCAAGCGCGCTGCAGAGGCTTGCGACTTGAACCCGGCGGTTGTGCAGCGCGATGAATCATCGCCCCACCGCACGGAAAAGTCCGAGTCGCAGCCCTTCTCATGCTATTCGCAAGTGCGAAACGCAAACTACGAGCGCGGCGGGGCCAAGTCAATTGGGGGCCCGTTAACCCTGTGCCGCAGGCCCCGTTCGCGCGAAGGGCCCTCCGGGACGCGACTCAAACGAGTCGCGCGTTCCTGTCGAACAGGGGGACGCCGGGGCGGCGCAGAAAGACGATGAGCACGGCGCCCGCGATCAAGCCGCCGATATGCGCCCACCAAGCCGTGGGGCCGACATCCGCGAAGGCGATCATCACGATCTGCAGCACGATCCACAGCCCGAGCGCGAGCCCGGCGGTGATGCGCAACGGAATGAATTTGAACGCCAGCACCCAGACGCCGACGTGCGGATGCAGCATCAGGTACGCCGCGATGACGCCGGCCACGGCTCCGCTGGCACCGATGAGAGGCAAATCGGAGTTGGGCAGCATCCACGAATGGAAGAGTGCCGCGAAAATCCCGCACGCGAAATAGAAGAACAAGAACCGCACGTGTCCCATGGCGTCCTCGACATTGTCGCCGAAGACCCAGAGGAAGAGCATGTTGCCGACGAGGTGAAAGATGTCGGCGTGGAAGAACATGTAGGTGACAAGCGTTGCCCCCGGGGCGAATGGAATTGCTTGGGTCGTCCCCGGACCCGGAGATATGAGAAGCGTCGTGCCGAACAGCTCGCTGGGCGTGACGCCGAACCCGGCGATCGCGCTCCGATCGAGGCCGCCCACCTCCAGCAGATAGACGATCACGTTGAGCGCGATGAGCGAAACGGTGACGTACTGGAAGGGAATCGATTTGAGCGAGTTGTCGTCGCGAAGGGGAATGAACACTGGGTTTGCCTACGCTGTTCGATGGATTGGAGGAGGGCTACCTGTTCTGCCCGGGGACCCATAGGACATCGCTCTCGCCGCGGTCGTTCACCCAGCGGCTGGCGACGAAGAGGAAATCGGAAAGGCGGTTGACGTACTTGAGCGCCGGCTCGCTGACGGGCTCGCCCGGCTCCGCCGCAAGCTCGACCATCAGGCGTTCGGCGCGGCGGCATACCGTGCGCGCCACGTGCAGTGCCGCCGCCGCTGGCGACCCCCCCGGCAAGACGAACGAGCGCAAGGGATGCAGCTCGGCGTTCATCTCGTCGATCTCCTCCTCCAGCCGTTTGACCTGCGCCTCGCTGATGCGCAACGGCTCATGCTCGGACTTGCGGCCGCGATCGGGTACGCACAGGTCGGCGCCGAGGTCGAAAAGGTCGTTCTGGATGCGCACGAGCTTGCCATCGAGGCCCGGGTCGCCGGCGCCCAAATGCACGCGCACCATCCCCACGTGCGCGTTGGTCTCGTCCACGGTGCCGTAGGCGGCGATGCGTAAGGCGTGCTTGGGCACGCGCTCGCCGCTGCCGAGCGCGGTCGTGCCGGCGTCTCCGGTCCTGGTATAGATCTTGTTCAGTACGACCATGCGCGGCGGCGATCCCCTGAAGCCTCGTGCCGCCAGCATAGCGCAAACCGGTGGTCGCGCACGCGGGACGAGAGCGCCAACTTTAACGATAGTGGACGAGAACAAAGAGCATGATGATGACGATCGCCACGAACTGCAGGCCGACGCGCCAGCGCATCAGCTTTTGGCTCAGATTCGGGCTCTGGCCCCGCGTGAGGTTCCAAAGTCCGAGCAGCAGGACCACCAACACGGCCAAGACCGCCACCGTCGTCAGGTGGTAGAGTACAAACTCCATGAGTGTTCGATCTCCGTTCTCAAGTTCCATAGTGCTTTCCGGGGATGGGAGCAATTCGTATCTGGAACAGGGGCTGTGAGCCGCAAGGTATTGGCAACGCATCGCGCACCATAATTGCCGCAATTTTCGCCTCAGTTGCCTTGCGGTCCGTGTACACTCGTCGGGGGAAAAGGGGCACCGTTGACACGAGCGACAGTCCAGAGGCGACCACGGGGCTTGTTCGCCGCCACGATGGCCGGCGTCGCTTTGGCCATCATCGTGCCGTCGGCACGCAGCGTGCTCGCCGAGACCCCCCCGAC
Source organism: uncultured Hyphomicrobium sp. (assembly GCA_964443205.1). Taxonomy (GTDB): domain Bacteria; phylum Pseudomonadota; class Alphaproteobacteria; order Rhizobiales; family Hyphomicrobiaceae; genus Hyphomicrobium_A. Next base: position 5,048 of record CAYUBZ010000058.1, read on the forward strand.
CCCCAAAACAGCCCAGGAAGCCAAGAAGAAGCTCGAAAAGCGGCGCATCGAGTTGGAGAGCGTCACGAAGCGGGCCAAGACGCTGGAGAGCGACGTCGACGCGCTCGCCAACGAACGCAAGCGCCTCAATATCAAGCTCGTGGAGACGGCTCACCTCATAAAGAAGAGCGAAGCCGAGCTCACATCCATCGAATCACACCTCGGCGAGCTGGCGTCGCAAGAGAAGATCCTCAGGGGATCGCTCAACAAGCGCCACGGTCAGATCGCCAAGCTGCTGTCCGCTTTGCAGCGCATGGGCCGCAATCCGCCGCCCATCCTCATCACCCAGCGCGAGGACGCACTCAAGATGGTGCGCAGCGCCATGCTGCTGGCGGCCGCCTTCCCCGAACTCGGGGACCAGGCCCGCGCACTGGCCGGCCGCCTCAACGAGCTGGTGCGCGTCATGACCGAAATCCGCAACCAGGGCAAACAGCTCAGGACGGAGATGACGCGGCTCACGGACGCGCGGACCCGGCTGTCGGGACTGCTGGAGGCCAAGAAAGCCTCGCTGGAGGAGCGCGAGTCGGAATTGAAGCGCATGCGCTCGGCCGCCGCCGAGATCTCTGCGAGCGTCACGGACCTCAACGAGCTGATCTCGCGGCTCGACCAGGCGGTCAAGGACAACACCGGGCTTGGCGCCTATGAGGCAGAAGCGCGGCGGCAGGCCGCATCGGGCCTTCGGCCCACAGTCGGGGGGCCCGGAGCCGACAAGAGTGGTCCCACCACGTCGCCCGCACCGGCCACGGGACAGGACGTCGTGGAGCTGGTTCCCGGCGCGACATTGGGCAGTCCGGGGCGCATTAAGCCCGAAATTCCCTTCGCCCAGGCGACGGGCCGCTTGCCCCTGCCCGCGCAGGGCCGCAAGGTCTTGGCGTTTGGCGAAAAGACCCAATATGGCGGCCGATCGAAGGGAATCGTGCTGGAAACCCGCCAGGGCGCCCAGGTCACGTCACCAAGCGATGGTTGGATCGTTTACGCTGGTGAATTCCGCAGTTACGGGCAACTCTTGATCATAAACGCAGGTGGCGGCTATCATGTGTTGCTTGCGGGCTTATCTCAGATTGACGTACAACCGGGCCAGTTCGTTCTCGCCGCAGAACCCGTCGGCACAATGAGTGGCTGGTCACAGCAGGCCCAACCGGCAGCCGTGAATAGTGCCCCTGTCCTATACGTAGAATTTCGCAAGGATGGGAAGCCCATCGACCCCGACCCATGGTGGGTTCCGGGTCATCAGAAGGTGCAAGGATAATGCGCAAGACGGAATTCGCGTTCTGGACGTTCCTCCTGATGACCGGCCTCGCCGGCGCAACAACGCTCCTGAACGTTACGCGCACGTACTCGGCGACATCTGAGAACTCCGAGCTCTACCGACAGCTCGATCTCTTCGGCGACGTTCTGGAGAGGGTGCGATCCGATTACGTCGAGAAGCCCGACGACACCATGCTGATCGAATCGGCGATCAACGGCATGCTGTCGGCGCTCGATCCCCATTCCTCCTACCTGAGCCCCAAGAACTATCGCGACATGCAGGTGCAGACCCGCGGCGAGTTCGGTGGGCTTGGCATCGAGGTCACCATGGAGAACGGCGTCGTCAAGGTCGTGTCTCCCATCGACGACACGCCGGCCGCCAAAGCCGGCCTGCAGGCCAACGATCTCATCACGCATCTCGACAACGAGCAGATCGTCGGGCTCACGCTGGAGCAGGCGGTCGAGAAGATGCGCGGTCCCGTCAAGACTCCGATCACGCTCACGATCGTGCGCAAGGGCGTCGATGAGCCCTTCGACGTCAAAGTGGTGCGCGACATCATTCGCATCAACGCCGTCAAGGCCCACAACGAGGGCGACGTCGCCTACATCAAGGTTACGACCTTCAACGAGCAGACGCACGTCAACCTGATCAAGGCGATCGAGGAGGCAAAAAGGACGATCGGCAAGGATCTGAAGGGCTATATCATCGACCTTCGCAACAACCCCGGCGGGTTGCTCGATCAGGCGATCGCCGTCTCCGACGACTTCCTGCAGCGTGGTGCGGTCGTGCTCACCAAGGGCCGCAACAACGAGGAGACTCAGCGGGCCCAGGCTCATCCCGGCGACGCGACGGACGGCAAGAAAATCGTCGTCCTGATCAACGGCGGGTCGGCGTCGGCCTCCGAGATCGTCGCTGGCGCACTGCAAGACCATAAGCGGGCGACCATCATCGGCACCCGCTCGTTCGGCAAAGGCTCGGTGCAGACCATCATCCCGCTCGGTGCCAATGGGGCGATCCGGCTGACCACGGCGCGCTACTACACGCCGTCGAACCGGTCGATCCAAGCCAAGGGCATCGATCCCGACATCCTCGTCGAGCAGGAGCTGCCCGACGATCTCAAGGCCAAGGCGGCCGCCGACAAGGCGCGGGGCGAGGCGAGCCTGCGTGGTCACCTCAAGAACCCCGAGACGGAAACCGCCGAGGAAGAGGGCAAGGAGGTCAAGGAGACCTCCGGATCCTCCGCCTATGTCCCCAAGGAGCCCGAGAAGGACACCCAGCTTCAGTACGCCCTGTCCTTCCTGCGCGGCACGGCAACCGACGGGAAGACGGCCGGTGCGGCCGTCGACGTGACGCAGCCTGCCGGCGAGGAAGCCAAGGACAAGGCGAAGAACTGACGGGCGGCCTGCGAACGCCCCCAGTTCCTCGCTCGGAACGCTCTTATTGCGAAACGGAGATGGGCGCCCAAGTGGCGCCCATCGCTTTCATACGGTGGCGCCATTCAAGCGCGCGCCGACCGTCCAGGTAAACGCATGAGCCGCGACATCATCGACCCCAGCAAGCTCGGCTACCGCCCCTGCGTCGGCATCATGGTCATCAATGCCCAAGGGCTGGTGTGGGTCGGCCGCCGCGCCGACGCCCCGGGTGACGCTGAGGGACGCGGGACATGGTGGCAGATGCCCCAAGGCGGCGTCGACAAGGACGAGGATCCTGCGGCGGCGGCCCTGCGCGAGCTAGCCGAGGAGACCGGAATCACCAGCGTGGAAATGCTGGGCGAGACCCCCGGCTGGCTGCGCTACGACCTGCCGCCCCACCTCGTGGGCAAAGCCTGGAACGGCAAATATCGCGGTCAGGAGCAGAAGTGGTACGCCGTCCGCTTCCTGGGAGCAGACACCGAGATCAACATCACGCCGGCCGACCCACACCAGATCGAGTTCGCGGCGTGGCGATGGGTGCCGCTGGCGGAGCTCGCAGAGCTGATCGTGCCCTTCAAGCGGACGGTCTACCGGGAGGTGGCCGCAGCCTTCGCGCCGTATGCCAGGCCAG
>CAYUBZ010000058.1:8478-10640 GCA_964443205.1 uncultured Hyphomicrobium sp.
ACGCTCCGCTGGCCCGGCTGCCGGTGCGGCCGTGTGCCGGGATCGCTCTGTTCAACGCCCAAGGGCAAATCTGGGTTGGTCGCCGCCGCCCGAAGTGGGCACGTGGCCACCAAGCCTACGTCGACGACCACATCTGGCAGCTGCCGCAGGGCGGCATCGACAAGGGCGAACGTCCCCGCGACGCCGCATTCCGCGAGCTGTGGGAGGAGACCGGCGTCACGAGCGCCACGCTTCTAGCGGAAATCCCCGGCTGGCTGAGCTACGAGCTGCCGCGCGATCTGCTCGGCATCGCCTTGAAGGGCAAATACGCTGGCCAACGGCTGCGCATGTTCGCGATGCGTTTTCAGGGTGATGAGGACGAGATCGACATCTCGCCCAAAGGCCCTATGAAGGCGGAGTTCGACGACTGGCGGTGGGCGGCCATCGAGGAGCTCCCCTTCCTGGCCGTGTCTTTCAAGCGCCCGGTCTACGAGACGGTAGCGTCGCACTTCGCGCCCTATGCGCGCCGGCAGCTTCCGCGAGCGGCCGCTTCCTGAGACCCAGATCGTAGCTCAGATCACACTCAGGCGGCTTTCATCTGCAGCCGCCTCAGAAGATCAACAAGCGTCTCGGCCATCCGCTTCGACTGATCGTCCTTGGCCTCGGCAAGCTCTTCCTCGGCAGATTTCAGCTCGGCGGCGATCGTCGCCCCATCGAGGCTCTCCACGGCGACGGCGGTTTGCGCCAGCACCGTCAGCCTTTCAGGATCCGCCTCGGCCACCCCCTTCTTGACAAAGATGCGCTGCCGACCGTCGGCAAGCGTGATCTCGAGGATGCCGGGTCGCAGCGTCGAGATCACGGGGGCGTGGCCGGCGAGGACGGCGAAATCGCCCTCCGCACCCGGCACCACCACCTGCTCGGCCTCGCCCGCAAGCAGCAGGCGCTCGGGCGTCACCAGCTCGAAGTTGAAGGTCGCCATCGCCTAGTGTCCCAATTCCGAAGTTCGCTCTCGTTTGATGCTAGGCCCCGAAGCGAACTTCGGAATTGGAAGGGACACTAGAATCATAGAGTTGCGATTCAGATCGAGAAATTCGCTCTCACGTGGACCGCGAGCGACGGCGAATTTCTCGATCATCGCCCTAGTTCACCTCGTCATCGACCCCGTTCTCGCCGCCGGTCTTGGCGCGCACCTCCTCCACCGTCTGCAGCCCCTTGCCGCAGAACGGGCAAAAGAACAGCGGATGATCGACCATGCCCGGCTCGCTTTCCTGCTCCAGGTCGATGAGGCCCACGGACATGTAGAGGACGCCGTCGTCGCCCACCGTCAGGAGAGGCTCGAACTCCTCGCCGCTCATGGCGTCTTTGAGCTCGCTGCAGCAGCTGCCGAAGCTGTGCGTCGTGATCGTTGCCTGGTTTGGCTCGTCCCCAGTCATCTGGGTATCCTTTCGTGGGCGTCGTGCGCCCGTTCGTGGTTCCTTATGCCGCCTCGGCGAGCTTCTCCGCCTTGGCGACGGCTTCCTCGATCGTGCCCACCATATAGAACGCCTGCTCGGGCAGATGATCGTACTCACCGTTGCACAACCCTTTGAACCCCTTGATCGTGTCGGCAAGGCTGACGAGCACGCCGGGCGTGCCCGTGAACACCTCCGCAACGTGGAAGGGTTGCGAGAGGAAGCGCTCGATCTTGCGGGCGCGCGACACGATCAGCTTATCGTCCTCGGAAAGCTCGTCCATGCCGAGAATGGCGATGATATCCTGCAGCGCCTTGTAGCGCTGCAGGATCTGCTGGACCTCGCGGGCGACCTGATAGTGCTCCTCGCCGACGATGCGCGGGTCGAGCATGCGCGAGGTCGAATCGAGCGGGTCGACCGCCGGGTAGATGCCCTTTTCCGCGATCGCGCGCGCGAGCACGGTCGTGGCGTCGAGATGGGCGAACGAGGTGGCGGGCGCGGGGTCGGTCAGGTCGTCGGCAGGCACGTAGATCGCCTGCACCGACGTGATCGAGCCCTTCTGCGTCGTCGTAATGCGCTCCTGCAGCGTGCCCATGTCGGTGGCGAGCGTCGGCTGATAGCCGACGGCGGAAGGAATACGGCCCAGCAGAGCCGACACTTCCGAGCCGGCCTGGGTAAAGCGGAAGATGTTGTCGACGAAGAACAGCACGTCCTGGCCCTGGTCGCGGAAGT
>CAYUBZ010000059.1:0-10501 GCA_964443205.1 uncultured Hyphomicrobium sp.
AAAGCCGGTCCGGAGGTCGTCCTCGACCCGCATTCGCCGCTTCTGCACTTCGATGCCCACGGCCTGCCCATGCACGGCGTCCCCTGGTCGCATCTCGCCTGGGACGTCATCGAGGCACGGAGCGACGCCATGACCGCCGCCCTCGACTGGTCGAGCGCAGAGCGGCTCGCGGTGTTTCCGTACCGCCATCGGCTGACGATGACGGCGTTGCTGCAAACCGACGGCCTTGCCATCGCGACGACCGTGCACGCGGGCGACGGCCCGGTGCCGGTGAGCTTCGGCTTTCACCCCTACATCGGAGTGCCGGGTCTGCCGCGCGCCGAGTGGAGGCTGCGCTTACCTGCCATGCGCAACCTCGTGCTCGACAAGAACGGGATTCCTACCGGGGCAGAGGACACCTTCAACGGCCTCGATGCACCACTCGGCACACGCGACTTCGATGACGGTTTCGCGCTGCTCGAAGACCACGCCGCGTTTTCCATCGCCGGCGCCGGCCGCCGCATCTCGGTGGAGCTGCTCGAAGGCTTCACGCACACGCAAATCTTTGCCCCCAAGGACAAAGACTATATCGCGATCGAGCCGATGACGGCCCCGGCGAATGCCTTGATCAGCGGCGAGGGCCTGCGGCTCGTGGTGCCGGGCCGCAGCTTCCGCACCGTCTTTCGCATCTCAATCCGTCCGGCCCAGTAACTCCCGGGCACGACACTGCGCCGTCCGCTGCGGCGTGTCACCGAACAGTCGCCATCGATACGGCGCGCGCCGGCCTCAGGCACGCGTTCGGCGTGCCGGGCGACTACGTCCTCACCTTCATGGACCGGCTGATCGCGTCCGGCATCGAGCTCGTCGGCACAGCCCGGCGGATTGAGGCCGCGCCGGTACTCCGGCGCGGCCGTTCTACTCCACTCAGTGGCGGTCCCTAAAAGTAGTGGGCGCGCTCGGCGCCGTCATAGCGCTTCGACTTGAGGCAGCAGCGCTTGAAACCTGCGCCCTGAGCCGCAGGGGCACAGATCGTTGCGGCCGAGCTTCTCTGAAAGCTCCACGTCGCCGTGCACGACGCGGTTACCCCGCTTGACGTTCGTCTCCGAGGGATACGACTTACGCCGCTTGCTCATCACCTCGAAAGGAGGCGAGGTCGTCGTGGTTGCGATGCTTCGGCATGACACCCTCCTTCGGTTGCGGCGGTTGAATGAGCTTCAAAACAGCGGCCTGCGCGATAGACGCCATTTGTGACCGCAATTCGGCGGGCCACTCCAAGAGCGGTATCCAATTATTCTATGGCCTGCAGTCAACGTCGGCAGCCTGAAGCAGCCTAGTCGGAGCTCAAGCCCGCCCGCACCATCGCGGCGATCTCCGAGTACATGCCCATGACCGGAGCGACCGCTCTATGGAAACCGGTCTTCGCAATCAACATGTCATGCAGGGCCAGATCGTCGATGCCTGTGGAAAGAAAGCATTCGACGGCATCACGCGGCGTCTCGACGATGGGCTCGCCCTTCACGTTGAACGAGGTGTTGAGCAGCACCGGTACCCCGGTCAGCGCCTCGAACTCCTGGAGCAAACGGTAAAGATGCTCGTTGGTCTCCTGGCGCACCGTCTGCACGCGCGCTGTGCCGTCGACGTGCACAATCGCTGGAATCTTGCTCGTCCATTCGGGGCGCACGCGCTTGGCAAGCAGCATGAAGGGCGACTCTTCCTCGCCTTCGAAGATCTCCGCTGCCCGCTCGGCAAGCACGACCGGTGCGAATGGGCGGAACGCTTGCCGGTGCTTGACCCGCTTGTTGAGCGTGTCCTTCATCTGGGCTGAGCGCGGGTCGGCCAGGATGCTGCGATTGCCCAGCGCACGTGGCCCGAACTCGGAGCGGCCCTGGAACCAGCCCAGCACGCGGCCCTCCGACAAGAGCTTGGCCGCCTCGGCGCAGACGTCGTCGCTGCGGCGCGCCGCCGTCTCGAGGCGCGCAAGCCCCTTGGTGAGCGCCTCGTCCACATCCTTCTCGCCGTAGTCGCGGCCGAGATAGGCGTGGCTCATCACGAACGAGCGCGGCCTTTTCTGCAACTCGAGATGACCGTAATAGGCGCAGCCGATGGCGATCCCGTCGTCACCCGACGCCGGCTGAATCCACACGTTGTCGAACCCGGCCTCCCGCGCGATCCGGCCGTTGGCCACGCAATTAAGGCCCACGCCGCCGGCGATGCACAGGTTCTTTGCCCCCGTCGTCTCACGCAGCCAGATGGCACGCTCGATAAGCACCTTCTCGGTGTCGTCCTGAACCCGCCAGGCCAAATCCTGCCAGTGCCCTACGGACGGGCTCTGCTCCCAGTCGTCGTGCATATCGGGAAACCACGGCCTGTTGAACTCGGCCGTCCACTCAGGCACGTCCAATTCGCCGTCTTTCAGATGAAGCAGCGGTTTGATGCGATCGGGGCGCCCATAGGGGGCCAAGCCCATCACCTCGCCGCACTTGTTCCAGTCGGCAAAAATGTAGGCCGAGACGCGGCTGTACATGGCGCCGAGACCCGGCATGAAGAAGAACTCGTCGCTCATGAATCCGCGCACGGGCTCGAGCCACACCTTTTTCAGCGGCTCGAGCTTCGAGCCATGAAACGTGTAGAAGCTCTCCGATTCGCGCGCGAGCGGGTTGACGCCCGCCGTCAGCTGGTTCGGCTCCTTCACATCTGCACAGTAGTTGCCGACCCCGTCGACGACCATGACGACGCCCTCCTCGAAGGGGCAGGCGGCAAAGGCGCTGTAGGCGTGCGCGAGGTGATGCGAGACCTCCACCACCTTGCCGGATTTTGTAAGGTAGAGCGGGCTCTTAGCGGCCTGCATGCGCTCTTTGCTGTCCAGAAACTCCGGGACATCCTCATATGCCAGGCGTGCATCCATGTCTTGCACGGGCAGCACGTAGCAATTGCGCACGATGAGAGCGACGTCGTCGAGAGTTATCCCCTCCGCGCTCAGGCAATAGTCGATGACCTCCAGATAGTAGCCGGTGTCGTGCTTCTCGCGCGTGATGCGCTCCTTGGCGATGGCATAGGCGATCTCGCCGTCGCGCAGCAGGCAGGCGCTGACGTCGTGGTCGTAGGCGTTGATCCCGAGGATGTAGGTGTGGTTCTTCGACATCGACTTTCTTTCTTCCCTCTACTACTCGCTTAGAGGTTAATTGGGCCCTGGGCGACGGCAAGTTGGTCTTGGCACGGACAGGAATGTGAGTAATATGACGGGGCTTGGATCTGGATCGGCAAGCTCCTGATCTAGCTCGGCATCTCGTTTTTTCTGCTCAAGTGCGAAGTCCATTGGGCAATGGAAGGGCGGAGGGCAAATCGAATGACAGAAACAATCGTTGCTGGGGCAAGAGCCCTCTGGCAAGGCGTGCGTGCGCTCGGCCGTGGCCTGAGACGCAGCGTCGTTGCGGTCTGTGCCGTCACCGCCATGATCGTGATCTATGGGCTTGGCTCCATCGGATCTTATGGGCTCAGCCTGGCGGGACTCTCCACCGTTGCCTTGACCACGACCGCTACGACCGCCGACGCCAGACGCCGTCGCCGCAGGGGTCGGGGCTGGAGACGCCGTCGCCGCGGGTGGGGATTGTGGATCGGGCCCCGCAGGAGACGCCGTCGCAGATGGCGGCGCCGCCGCCGGAGACGGGGCATCTACCTTTTCTGGTAGAGACATGAAAAAACCGCCGGAGCGATCCGGCGGTTTTTTCTTGTCAAGCATCAGGTTCGTGGAATGCCGGGTGCGAAGAGCCGCTGCGCGATCGACCAGACAACGGCGATCAGGGCGCCCATGCCAAAGCCCGCCACTGCGACGAAGACGAGGGTGGGCAGTTGCTCGGCGATCAACTGGCCATAGCCGGCGGGCGCGCCGTCGGTGGGGATGACGATCAGGAAAAAGACTGAGAGCAGAGCGCCAAGGACGCCAAACGCCAGCGTGAGCAGCAAGCTTCTGAATTGGGTCATCTTGGCCTCCAGTCGTTAGATTTCAGGTGAGGACCGGATCGACGTCCCCTTTTTCCCGTGTGGACCCGCGCTGCGCCGGCGCAACTCGCCAAACGAGATCAGGCGCCGACGGTCTTCGTCCCAGAGCACGAGGCGAACGCAGCTCAGGCTCTCGCTCAGCGTGAGCCGGCCGATCGATGCAAGCTCGGGATGATCCCGCAGAACGTGCGGGAGCCGGTAAAACGGAATGCGGCTGCACAGATGATGCACGTGATGCACGCCGATGTTGGCGGTGAACCAGCGCAAAACCCCCGGCAAATCATAGTGCGAGCTGCCGTGCAGCGCCGCCTCGTGCAGGTTCCAGTTCGAGTCCTCGGCCCATGTCGTCTCCTCGAACTGATGCTGCACGTAGAACAGCCATACGCCGATCGAGGCGGCGAGCAAGGTGATCGGCAAGTGCACGAGCAAGAACGGACCCGCGCCGACCAGCCAAATCATGGTGGTGACCAGCAGCGCGATCATCAAGTTGGTCACCATGGTGCTGACCCACGGCTGCCAGCCCTTCAGCATCATGCCGACGGGCAGCCGGTGCTGCACCAGGAACAGGTAGGCGGGGCCAAGGCCGAACATCACGAGCGGATGACGGTACAGCCGGTAGCAAAATCGCCCCCATCGCGTCCGCGCCGCATATTCGCGCACCGTCAACGTATCGATGTCGCCAATGCCGCGGCGGTCCAGATTGCCGGAGCCGGCGTGATGGATATTGTGACTGCGCCGCCAGAAGTCATACGGCGTGAGCGTCAATGCGCCGATCACACGGCCGATCCAATCGTTGGTGCTGCGATTGCGGAAGAGGGCACCGTGACCGCAGTCGTGCTGAATCAGGAAAAGACGCACAAGAAGGCCGGCGGCCGGCACGGCGATGAGGAGCGTTATCCAATAGCCAAGGTCCAAAGTGATCCACATCAGGACCCAGCTCAGTACAAAGGCGCCGCCGGTGACGGCGAGCTCGAACGCGCTGCGCCCGGGGCTCGGCTCCCAATAGCTCTTTAGAACTGCAGCCCAATCGCGTGCGCCGACGTCAGAATCGAGTGTCTGTCGTTGTCTCAAAGGCGAGAATCCCCGGGTTGGCGGCCGGCAATGACTTGCCGGCCGAGTCGCTGTTTGTCCCCCTTAGCGTGCAATTGCTGCGCTCCGATGGCGGTTGGGCTTGGCGCTCGACGTCCAGCCGCGCCCCGGGCGATTGGGTGCGCGCTGAGACCGCTTGGGACGGCTCCGCTGGTCCAGCTTCGCGCCGCCGTTCAAATCGTCGCTGGCCGCCCCGCGATCGCGGCGGTCGACGCTGGGAATCGTCTGGCGGGTCAGCCGCTCGATGTCGCGCAGAAACGGCCGCTCCTCACTGCCGCAGAGCGAGATGGCGACGCCCTCCGCTCCGGCGCGCGCCGTGCGGCCGATGCGGTGAACGTAGCTCTCGGGCACATTCGGCAGCTCGTAGTTGACGACGTGCGTTACCTCGTCGATGTCGATGCCCCGCGCGGCGATGTCGGTGGCAACGAGACCGCGAATGCGGCCCGCCCGAAAAGCGCCCAACGCCGCCTCGCGCTGGCCCTGGCTCTTGTTGCCGTGAATCGCGGCGACCTTGATGCCGGCGGCCTCCAAGTGACGCGCCACCTTGTCGGCTCCGCGCTTGGTACGCGTGAAGACGAGCGTGCGCTGCATCTTCGGATCTGCGAAGAGCTCAATAAGCAGCGAATGCTTCTTCTTCGCGTCGACGTGAATGACGCTTTGCGCCACGCGATCGACGGTCGTCGCCGCGGGCGTCACCGCGACACGCACGGGGTCGCGCAGCATCTCCGCTGCCAGCGCGCCGATCTCGCGCGGCATGGTGGCGGAGAAGAAGAGGCTCTGCCGCCTGGCCGAAAGCTTGGAAAGGATCTGGCGGATGGGCCGAATGAAGCCCATGTCCAGCATCTGGTCGGCCTCGTCGAGTACGAGGATCTCCGTGCCCGACAGCACGACGCTACGCTCTTCCAGGTGCTGGAGGAGCCGGCCGGGTGTCGCGACGAGGACGTCGACGCCGCGGCTCACGGCATTGACCTGCGGCCGGTGCGGAACGCCGCCGTACATCAGGGCGACGGTCAAGTTTGTGTGGCGTCCATACGTCTTGAAGCTCTGCGCGATCTGCGTTGCCAATTCCCGGGTCGGCGACAATACGAGCGCGCGCGCGCCCCGCCGCATGGCGGTACGCTTGTCGGCGGCGAGCCGGTGCAGGATCGGCAGCGCGAAGGCCGCCGTCTTGCCGGTACCGGTCTGGGCGATGCCCATCAGGTCCTTGCCGGCCAGCACGCTTGGGATGGCCTGAAGTTGGATAGGGGTCGGCACCGTGTAGCCCTCGGCGTTCAGCGACTTGAGGAGGGCGGTGTTCAATCCGAGCTGCGAAAAGGTCGTCAATTGGTGTTCTTTCTCATGTGGCCGCGCGACGAGGCCGGCCGACAATGTGTCGGCCGTACGCGAATGAACGCGGCTGGTCCTAGGGACGCCCCGCGTGGCCTGGGCTGTCATGTGATGCAGTGTCAGAGGCGCTCAACAGGAGGACGAACGAGGGGCCTATCTTCTCGATACTAGATCGAGATAGTGGGCCCGAACCCAAGTCCTTTTCACGCGGCTGGAGCGCCGATGTTCGCCTTAGTTTGTCTCTGGCGATGCGGGCTTATCTCATGGTGCGCTGCAAATAGCAAGGACCTCGGCGCGCGCCTTGATGCAATTCGCACCGGCAGACACCATATATGGTTGACCATGACCGATTTCGACTACGACGCTCCCGCAGAGGTCTTTGCGTGCCGAAGCCGCGGCTCGAGCCCGCGCCCGGTGACCTATCGCAGGTTTGCTTCCGGCGCCGAGGCGGTTCGCTTCGCAGTCGAGGAGCTTCCTGCCGATTTGCTGTTCGGGACGGTCATCGAGGCAAACGAGCAGAGGTTCGAGGCCGCGCAAATCCGCAAGCTCTATGAAAGCACCGCCTATCCGCTGCAGCGGCGGGATACGGCGTAGAGTAAACGGCAAGCTCTACGGGGCTTTCACGCAGCTTGATCACCGACATATTGCTTGCCTTTACCCCTTGTGGGGCCCATATAGCGCTGAGCCGGCGCGCCCCAAGGCGGAGCGTGCCCTCGGTGCTTGTGGTTTTGCTTACTCGCCCTAGCCGGGCCGTCAGCCTTTACCTCATGACTGAGCTGTCTGGCCGGGCGCGCGGCCTTATCATGGCTTGCTTCACACGCGCGTCTCGCGAAAGGCTCGTCTCTATGCGCATCACAGGTACTTTGAAGTTCTTCAACAGCGCCAAAGGCTTTGGATTCATTTCGCCGGAAGACGGCAGCAAGGACGTTTTCGTGCACGCAAGTGCGCTCGAGGCCGCCGGCATCGCCGCGCTCAACGAAGGCGACAAAGTCAGCTTTGTGCTCGAGGACGACCCCCGGGGCCGCGGCAAGAAGGCTGCCCAGATCGAGCTCGCCTAATCGCGAGGATCCGCTCCATGCCAAATCATAAGTACAAGGTCGGACAGGCCGTTGATTTGACGCCGGGGCGGTGGGGATTTCCGGCGTCGGCGCGCGAGTACAAGATTCTGAGGCTGCTGCCGTCGGAAGGCGGTGAGCTGATGTACCGCATCAAGAGCACTGCGGAGACTTTCGAGCGAGTCGCCAAGGAAAGCGAGCTGGCGCCGCGGGCCAGGACGATCTGAACCTGGCGCGGGGCAAGCGGCCAATCATCACGCAGAGCGCTTGTCGCCACGCGACGCGAGCCGCTTGAGGGCGGCCACCTCGCGCGCCCAATCCTTGAAGGGACGTGCCGGCGTACCGCCCATGCGTGCCCCCGGCGGGACGTCCTGCTTCACGTGCGCCATCCCGGCGATCTGCGCGCCGCTGCCGATCGTGACGTGCCCGACGACGCCGGAGTGACCCCCCATGACCACGAAGTCGCCAAGCTGCGCCGAGCCGGCGATTCCCGTCTGCGCGACAATGATGCAGTGGCGCCCGATGATGGCGTTGTGGCCGACTTGAACGAGGTTGTCGATCTTCGTGCCTTCGCCGATGACCGTATCGTTGAGGGCGCCGCGGTCGACGGCCGTGTTGGCGCCGATCTCGACGTCGTCGCCGATGATCACGCGGCCCACTTGCGGCACCTTCTGATGCCCCTTGGCGCCCATTGCAAACCCGAACCCGTCCTGTCCGATGCGGACGCCCGCATGCAAGACGACGCGCTCGCCGACAATGGCGTGCGTGACGGTGGCAGCCGGGCCGATGTAGCAGTCGCGCCCAATCGACACGCGATAGCCCACGACGGCGCCCGCAGCGACGGTCGTGCCGCGGCCGATGTGAGCCTCCCGGCCAATGACAGCGCCGGGCTCGATCGTCACCCCCTCTTCGATCTGCGCCGTGATGTGGACGAGACGCGAGGGCCCATCGGCTTCGTCGGTCCTGGCTCCGGCCGGTCGAATCCCATCGCCGTAGAAGAGCCGCAACGCGCAAGCGAAGGCGCTATAGGGTGTCTTGGTCTTGAGGGCCGCCGTGCTCGTTGGCACGCGGCCCACATACGACGGGGCCACGAGACACGCGCCCGCCCGCGTCTTGCCGAGCTGTTCCAGATATTTGGGATTGTCGAAGAACGCCAGATGGTGCGGACCGGCGTCGCCGAGCGGCCTCACGTCCTCGATGTCGGGCGACAGGTCCGGGAAGCTGTCGAGCTCCGCTCCGAGCTGGGTCGCGATGAGCTGTAGCGGAAAGGGCCCCGCCCTTTCAAAGAAACCGGGATGTTGCATCCTTCCCCCACTTTGCGCGAGCCGCCGCGGCGAGCCCGTAAGGCCATGGTCCTGGCTGCCGCCACGCGGACCAGCACGCCACGCTGCAATTGCCCGCGCACGCCATCGCGCTCGATCGCGCAACGGCGCAGAGGCGAACTTAAGAAGACTCAGTCGGGTACCTGCACAATCGTACCGGGGCGCGGCGCCGCTTTTTCAGCGGCGTGGAGCGCGTGCCGCTTCAGCCGCCCCGGCTCGCGAACGCCCGTCGCGGCCAAGTCCAGAATCGACTTGGCAATGACCGAACGCGTGGCTTGCTCGTTCTCTCCGAGCGTGGACGGACTACCGCTCAAGTGCAGTTCGCGCCAGGTGTCGGAAAACGCACGGTCGAGCAATTCGAGCATCTCGGGTGTGAAGCCCTCCGGGACTTCCACAAACGGACACATGGGCTCCCTCCTCATTGACAGGCGGGAGCGCAACGCTGTCTCTCAGCCACCGACGCCTGGTACACGCGAAACGAAGCGATGGTAGCTGCACTGTGCGCCCAGTTTTGTGACGTGTCGAGGAATTAACGATGATCTGGCGGAACTGGCCCTTGCGGCGGCCCGAAGAGCTGCAAGACCGAACGCATGCACCTCATTTCTCCCACAGATTGGGCCATCGATTCGCTGATCCCTGGGAGCGCCTGAGGCGCGCCTCTCCGCAAGGGTGTTGAAAAACGCCCAGCAATTTGCGTCCTTGGCATTGACGAGCGCCGGTGCAATCCGTTCACAGTTGCCGTAAAATTGCTCTTGAGTCGCCGCTTGCGTTCTTCTGCTCTTCTCCTCGCCAAATGGCGTCGCGTTGGTCCGCGTCTGAGACTCGGAGACCACGAATGGCCGACGCCTGCGCAAAGCACGTCCTCAGGACGCTTGCTGCAATCGTGATGCCTGCAATCGTGATGCCATTCCTGGTAGCGGCCACGGCGATGGGCGGGGAGCCGGGTGCCGGCGCGCCGGAAAACCGCGCGGCCGCGCACGGCTGGTCGATCTACGCAACGCCCTATGCCTGGCTGCCGTTCCTCAAGGGCGACGTGACCATAGCAGGCCGCACGGCGAACATAGACATCAACCCAATAGAGGTTCTCGAACATCTCGAGCGCGTGCCTTGGATGAGCTACGTCGAGGCGCGCAAGGGACCGCTGGCCTTCTACAACGACATTTTCTACGCAAACCTCGGAGTTTCCGTGGGCGCCGCCACGACCTTCGGGCGAGTCGCCACGGCGAGCGCGACGCTCGGGCTCGATTTCGAGGAGTTGGTCATCGAGCTGGGCGGGGCCTACGAGGTTGCGCGCTGGTCGCACGGCGGCGGCGCTACGGCGCTCGACGTCCTGGCGGGCGCGCGCTACTGGCACCAGGACATGTCGCTCAATCTTGCGCTTTCGGCCGGCTTGAACATTGACGGGCTCGAGATATCGGGAAACCGCGCCGTCGCCAGCGCCGGATCCGTCGACTGGGTGGATCCCGTCGTCGGCGCGCGCATCCGCCACCGGCTGGCGCCCGGTCAGGAGTTGCTGCTGCGAGGCGATGTGGGTGGCTTTGGCGCCGGCAGCAAGTTCTCGTGGAACGCCGTCGCCGCCTACAGCTGGGTGATCACCGTGCGCGATGGCGTCGTTTATTCCGGCCTTCTCGGGTATCGCGCGTTGGACGTGGACTACGAGGAGGGCTCGGGCCTCGATCGATACGTCTACGACGTGCTGCAGCACGGACCGGTTACCGGCCTCACCGTCCG
>CAYUBZ010000060.1:0-10427 GCA_964443205.1 uncultured Hyphomicrobium sp.
GCATCGCCGGCGGCGAGCGCGCCCAAACGCGGGATCACCTCAAAGGAGTGGAAGTCGTAGAGCCGATCGAGGATCGGCACCTCCACATGGGCGAACTCCAGGCAGAGGAAGCGCCCGCCGGTCTTGAGCACGCGAAAGGCCTCGGCGAGTGCTTTATCAATGTGCGTCACGTTGCGGATGCCGAAGGCGATGGTGTAGGCGTCGAACGATTTGTCGGGAAAGGGCAGCGCCTCGGCGTTGCCTTGCGCGAAGGTGATGCGGGGATCGAGCCCGGCCGCGTGCACGCGGCGGCGCCCGACGCCGATCATCTCGGGACTGATATCGCACAGCACGGCCGTGGCGTTGGGCCCGCTGGCGCGCGCGTAGCGCATTGCGACGTCGCCCGTGCCGCCGGCCACGTCGACCAGCCGGAACGGCCGATCACCGCGGGGCGGGTTGAGAAGGGCTATGAGGTCGTCCTTCCACAGCCGGTGCAGGCCGCCCGACATCAGGTCGTTCATCAGGTCGTAGCGCTCGGCGACGCCGGCGAAGACCCGGTTCACCAGGTTCTGGCGCGCGGCTTGCGGCACCTGGCGGTATCCGAAGCTCGTCGGGGCGTCGTCGTCTAAAGGTTTCGGCATGGGGCGGACAATAGCGAAGGCGTGCTGCCCGCGCTATGGTCCAAGCCTCGTCTCCAACGGCCAACCCCGCAACAAGCCCTCTCAACACGGCATGCCCGAGCTCCCCGAGGTCGAAACCGTACGGCGCGGCCTGGCGCCGGCGCTGGTGGGCCACACGTTCGCCCGTGTGGTGCTGCACCGCCCCGACCTGCGCTTTCCCCTGCCCCACGACTTCGCCGCGCGCCTGCGCGGCCGCAAGGTTGAGCGCTTGGAGCGGCGGGCCAAGTATCTGCTGGCCTACCTGTCCGGCGGCGACGTCCTGCTCATGCATCTCGGCATGACCGGCCGCTTCACGGTGCAGGCGGCGGCCAAGAGACCGCGCGGGTCCACTGCCGCTGCGAAACACGACCACGTGGTGTTTCACATGAAGCAGGGCGCCGTCGTCACCTACAGCGACCCGCGCCGGTTCGGCTACATGCTGCTGATCCCTGAAAGCGAGCTCAGCGCCCATCCGCTGATGCAGGGGCTGGGCGTCGAGCCGTTGGGGCCGGGGCTGACGCCTGCGTATCTGGCGCGCCGCGCCGCCGGGCGGGCAACCGATCTCAAGGCGTTCCTGTCCGATCAACGCATCGTGGCGGGGCTCGGCAACATCTACGTGTGCGAGGCGCTCTTTCGGGCGGGGCTCGCACCGATACGCGCCGCCGCGAGCTTGGCGACGAAGGACGGGCGCCCCACCGAGCGCGCCCGCCGCCTCGTATCGGAGCTGCGCGCGGTGCTCAAGGACGCCATCGCCGCCGGCGGCTCCTCTTTGCGCGACTACCGCCATGCCGACGGCGCGCTGGGCGCGTTCCAGCATGACTTCGCCGTCTACGACCGGGAGGACAGACCCTGCGTGCGCCCCGGCTGCGGCGGCATCGTGCGGCGCATCGTGCAGGCCGGCCGCTCGACGTTCTTCTGCCCCAAGTGCCAGCGCTGAGGCGTCAGCCTTGCTGCGGGCGGCGGGTGAGATTGCGGTAGGTCACCAGCGATACCCCCGACAGCACCGCCAGCGTCAAGCTGCCGGCGGCGAAGATGTAGTTGGCGGCCCAGTCGCCTCTGGGTGTGATGAGCTTGCCCCAGAACACGAGGTAGACGAGTGCCACGCTCACGGCGAGGCCCTGCAGCGCCGTCAAGCCCATCAGAATGCCCAGTGCCCGAGGCGTGCGATAGCGTCCGCGACCGGCGGTCAGTAGGTGGGCGTAAAGGAAGACTGCGGCCGCGATGATCGCCATGCCGATGCCGTACTGCCACCAATGGCGCCAGGTCAGGTTGGACATCGAATAGATGGCCAGGATGGCGGCGGCGCCCCACGTGTAGACGAGCGCCGCCAAAACCGTGTGGCGCCGCGCGCAGATGGCGACGATCCCTTCGACCTGCGGCTCCACCTCGGGGCGCCAGTAGGGGGAATTGGTGCGCACCAGCGCGAACAGCATCTGCAGCGCGAACAGGGCCACCGCCAGTGCCAGCGTGACGCCGGAGTCGCGCCCCACGGCGAGCACGCCGACGACAATGCTCATGACCAGAGCAAGAAGAATTGCGGGCAACAGGGGTCTCAGCGGCATTGCATCCTCGTTGGTCGCTTGCCGTCGCGGTCACATCCGCAAGGTGCGATCTAAGATTTTTGTGCAGGCGTGCCCCGGAGGGCGTTCATGCTGATAACCGCAAGCGCGGCCGCACCAAAGAAGAAGATTGTGCTCGCTGCCCAATCGGGCTGTTGCGGGTCCCGCGGCATCTTGTCGTCGAGGATCAGGCCGATCATGGCGATGATCATGCCGATGAGCTGCGCTACGGTGAGATAGCGGGCAAGCGTCAGCAGGGTCGCGTCCTCGCGCCCCGCCGCGGCATCCCGCGACATGGTTGCTGCGAAAAACAGGCAGAGCGCGGCGATGACGGCGGCGCCGAGCACGTAGGTCCACCACTCCCCCCAGGCGAGAACGAAGACGTAGGTGAGCAAGAGGCTGAGCGCGGCCCACGCCCACACCAGCGCCATGGCACCGGCGGTCGAGCTCGCGAGCGCCGCCTCCCCGGCGCCGCTGGCCACGAGGCGGTGGCGCTGCCATGCGGCCATGGCGGCGAATCCCAGGCATACGAGCGCGGTCAGCCCCATGTGCAGGCCGGGGTTGCCGGCGGCCGCGCTCCAAAAGACGGCGGCGACGCCGATGGCCAATCCTACGGCCCATGCCCACGCGAATTGCATGCCTTCCCCCCTTCGGCGTCAGCCTTCGGCCCTCTCTTACCAGATTTCGTGCGAGGTGTTCTGCCAAGCTCGCCAGACGCTTAAGTCCGGGGCTGCGCCGTTGACCCTGCCACGGCCGGCGTCTATAGCATCGCCGGATTGTGCCGCCCGAAGCTTAGGGTCTCGGGCGGCAGGCGGATTCCATCTCCTCTGCTCCCTTGAGCTCGCTGCGGCGCGAGCTGCAAGTCTGGCAGATCCAGGACCGGAAAGAAGGGTAACGACATGGCCAATACGAAGTCGGCGAAGAAGGCCGCCCGCCAGGCGACGCGGCGCACCGAGGTCAACAAAGCGCGCATCACGCGTGCGCGCACTGTCGTGCGTGGCGTAGAGGAGGCGATCGCCGGCGGCGACCGCGATGCGGCGATTGCAGCATTGAAGACCGCTGCGCCCGTTCTTGTGCGCACAGCTCAGAAGGGCGTGATGCACAAGAAGGTCGCGAGCCGCAAGGTGTCGCGTCTCACTGCGCGCGTCAAAGCGATGGCGAACTAAAGGTCATCGGACTTTTTTGTCGCCGAACGCGCGGGCGCGGTATGTTCGCCACAGACGCGCTGCACAACACGCTCTTGGCACGGGAATCGTGAACGCACATAAGCTGCGGATTCCAAGGCGCTCGCCCGTCGTTCGCAATTGCGTCACGATCGATCACGCCGCAGCGCCGGATCCGCGGCCAAGCAGAAAAGTGACGGATCGCTGACAAAGCGGGGGATGAATCGTCAGCCCTGTTGATCACGCGCGACGCCTTTGGAAAACTTCAACTTCCTCAGCCCGGTACCCACAGTTGTTTTGCTCAATTGACAGGTTTTCCACCGCTTCGCCCCAATGTCATGCGCACGTTGTGCATGGCGTTCTCCTCGTTTCGTACACTTGCCTACTTCTCAGTTAGGAGCTAACGTCCAGACGGTCGCCCTGCTCGAACTGAGTCAGCGGTAGGCGTGCTAGTTCCGGCGGGCGACAATGCCAGGTTTTTTGTAGTATCTCGTACCTGGTTTCATCGACATTTATGGTGGTGTTTGCGTATCTTGCTGGGCTCTTGTCCAGCAAGTCGGGGCGTTGTTTCATTAAGCCTTGGATGTATTCTGTAGAGCGGGCCGTGTCGGGCACCTTTGCCGCCGGGCTCGCGTGAGTGGAGGGTGAAGGTGCTGTCTATGGATGTCGTCCACATTGAGGACGTGCCTGTGGAAGAAGTCTGGGGGCGCCTCGAGACGGATGCCGCTTCCTTGCTGATCGATGTGCGCACACGAGCGGAGTGGGCTTTCGTCGGACTTCCCGATCTTGCTGAGATCGGAAAGCGGGTTCTGACGGTCGAGTGGCAAACCTCTCCGGAAACCCGAATTGACGCGGCGTTCCCGGAGCGTCTGGCTGAGGTGCTCGATGCGGCGGGCGCCGACAAAGAGACCGAATTGTTCTTTATCTGCCGATCGGGTGGTCGTAGCCGCATGGCAGCGGAAGCCATGGCGAATGCCGGGTATCGGCGATGCAGAAATGTTGCGGATGGTTTCGAGGGGCCTCTCGACGCCAACCGTCATCGAGGGCGGGTCGCCGGTTGGAAGGCTGCCGGCTTGGCCTGGGTGCAAGGTTAACGCACCCGTTTCGGAAGACTGGGCAGAGATTGGTTACGCAGCCGCGGCGGCGGAGGGCGTTACCCTTGGTTTGCTCAGGTGACTTTAGAGGTGCAAGTCGAAAGTTTGCGGGGGTTCATAAATGCAGACGATTCAGAAGGCGGAACGTACAGTTGCGGCCGGCGGCCATGCGAGTGCGGCGCAGGGCGCGGCTACTGACGGGGCGGGCGAAACACGTGGCCAGAAGACGCGCGCCATGCTGCGCGCCCGACTGGGCGACGACATCTTCTCGAGCTGGTTCCACACGCTCGAGTTCGAGAGCTTCGAGGCCAAGACCGTCAAGGTCTCGGTGCCGGTGAAGTTCTTGCGGACCTGGATCCAATCGCACTACGCCGACGATCTCCTGGCGTGCTGCCGGGCGGAGTTCAAGGGCGCGGAGAAGGTCGACGTGACGCTGCGGCAACCGGGCGGACGTGCCGCTCAGCGCGCCGATGGCCAGCCGGCCGGCCCGGTGGAATCCGTCAACGGATCACGCGGCGTTTCGGTGGAGCACGCCAACCGGGGAATCGGCATCATCGCGGCCTCCCAGGCGGTCGGGAGAACCAGCGTCGGTGGCTTCGAGGGATCGCCGCTGGATCCGCGCTACACCTTCGAAAGCTTCGTGGTGGGCGCGTCGAACCGCATGGCCCATGCGGGTGCCACTCAGGTCGCCGATGCGGCGCTGGGCGAGGTCCCAGGCTTCAATCCCCTCTACATTCACTCCTCGGTGGGGCTCGGCAAGACCCACTTGCTGCACGCGATCGCCTGGGAGGTGAAGCGGCGCGCGCCGCATGCCCAGGTGCTCTATCTGACGGCGGAGCGTTTCCGCTATCAGTTCGTGGAGGCGCTGCGCAGCCAGGATCCGCTCGCCTTCAAGGAGAAGTTCCGGGCGATCAACATCCTGCTCATCGACGATCTGGAGTTCATGCACGGTGAGCGGACGGAGCAGGAGTTCGATCACATCATCAACTCGCTGCTCGACGGCGGGCGGCAGGTGGTCGTCGCCTCGGCACGCGCGCCCAACCACGTGGAGCGTCTCAACGAGCGCATGCGCTCGCGGCTGCAGCGCGGGCTCGTCACCGAGATCGGCGCGCTCGACCATGATCTGCGCTTGAAGGTCTTGGAGAGGCGCCTGTCGGAGAAGCGGGCGATGGATCCGTCGTTCGCGCTGGGCGGCGAGATCCTGCAGCTGTTGGCCGAACGCTTGACCGAAAGCGGACGCGAGCTGGAAGGGGCCGTCACGCGCCTCTACGCGACGTGGCAGTACATGCGCACGTCCATCACGCCCGATGTTGCCGAGACGGTGATCCGCGATCTGGTGCACGGGCTGGAGCCGCGCCGCATCAAGATCGAGGACATCTTGCGCATCATCTCGCGCCACTTCGGCGTGTCGAAGGGTGATCTCCTGTCGCAGCGGCGCCATCGCTCGGTGGTGTGGCCCAGGCAGGTCGGGATGTATCTGGCCAAGCAACTGACGGCCCGCTCCTTGCCCGAGATCGGCCGCAGATTCGGGAATCGCGACCACACGACGGTGCTGCATGCCATTCGCAAGATCGAAGGCGAGCTCACCGACAATCCGCGCCTGAAAGAGGAGCTCGAGGAGCTCAAGAAGCTGCTGAGCCACTGACAGAGTGGCCTAGAGATGGCCTGCCGTGCCGGGGGCGAGCATGGCGGGTCTTAGCGGGGAGGAGCGGCGTCTCGTGGCGCCGCTCCTTAGCCGACCTGGTCCGGGCGGATATCGGGCCGCCAAAACAGGTCACCAACCGGGCCGAGTTGGGTGCCGCCTCTTGAAAAAGCGGCGGCATCGGGTCAAGTTGGCCGGCGCGAATCCTTCAGTAGCCTTTTCCTGGTCCCAGCCTCCGCGCACCGCCGTCTCAAAAAGGTGGCCTCATTCACTCAGATTGAGGCGGGCTTGGCCCCTCTAAATGCGCCGAGGATCCCTCCATGCGGCTAGTTATCGAACGTGGTGAACTCTTGCGGGCGCTCGGGCACGTCACCAGCGTGGTTGAGCGGCGCACCACGATTCCGATCCTGTCCAACGTGCTGCTGCGCGCCCGCGACTCCACGATCGAGTTCAAGGCGACCGATCTGGAGCGCGAGGTCATCGAGGCGGTGTCGGCCGACGTCAGCACGCCGGGTGCCGTCACGGTTCCCGCCCACATGCTGCACGACATCGTGCGCAAGCTTCCCGACGGCAGCCAGATCGACATGCGCAAGGACGCGGAGAAGGAGCGTCTGACGCTTGCCGCGGGCCACGCCCGCTTCGCGCTGCAGACGCTGCCCGCGGAGGACTTTCCCGACATCGGCGTCGGCGAGATGGGCCAGGAGTTCGAGCTCGATGCCCAGGACCTGAAGCGCCTCATCGACAAGACGCGTTTCGCCATCTCCACCGAGGAGACGCGCTACTACCTGAACGGCATCTACCTGCACACGGCCCAGGCCGACAAGAAGGCGACCCTGCGCGCGGTGGCAACCGACGGCCACCGGCTGGCCCAGGTCGAGCTGCCGCTGCCCAAGGGCGCTGCCGGCATGCCGGGCGTCATCATCCCGCGCAAGACCGTGCACGAGCTGCACCGGCTGATCGAGGACAGCTCGGCTGCCGTCAAGGTCGGCGTGAGCGCGGCGAAGGTGCGCTTCGAGATCGGCTCGGTGACGCTCACCTCCAAGCTCATCGACGGCACCTTCCCCGACTACGGCCGCGTCATTCCGCAGGCCAACGACAAGGAGATGAAGGTCTCCAACGCGGAGTTCATGGGCGCCGTCGACCGCGTCTCCACCATCGCCAGCGAGCGCGGTCGCGCGGTCAAGCTCTCCATCCAGACCGACAAGCTCATCCTCTCCGTCAACAACCCCGAAGGCGGCAGCGCGACGGAGGAGATCGGCGTGGAGTACACGTCGAGCCCGCTCGAGATCGGGTTCAATGCCCGCTATCTGCTTGATATCGCCGGGCAGCTGCAGGGCGAGGAGGCCTGCTTCAAGCTCGCCGATCCGGGCTCGCCCACCATGGTCAAGGACCCGAGCGACGAGTCAGCGCTCTACGTGCTGATGCCGATGCGGGTGTGATGGAGCACGTTGATGCTCGGCAGCTCTGGGTCGAGCAGATCACGCTCACCAACTTCCGCAACTACGCGTATCTCGCCGTGCAGGCCGGCCCAGAGCCGCAGGTGCTCGTCGGCGCCAACGGCGCGGGCAAGACCAATCTGCTCGAGGCCGTCTCCCTGCTGGCGCCCGGCCAGGGTCTGCGCCGCGCGGCCTACCCGGATCTGGCGCGCTCAGCAGGCGACGGCAGCTGGGCGGTGTCGGCGCGGGCGCACACGCAACTTGGCCCGGTCGACATCGGAACCGGCCTCGTCACCGACGCAACCGAACGCCCAGGCCGTAACGGGGGCCGCATCGTGCGCATCAACGGGGCGCCGGCCGGCGGCTCGGGCGCGCTCGCCGAGTACGTGGAGCTCGTCTGGGTCACGCCGGCGATGGACGCGCTCTTTATGGGCCCGGCCTCCGAGCGCCGCCGTTTTCTCGACCGGCTGATCTTGTGCTTCGATCCGAGCCACCGCACGCGGGTGGGGCGCTTTGAACGCGCCATGCAGCAGCGCAACCGGCTGCTCGCCGACGGCGTGCGTGATGGGGCGCGCTTCGAAGGCTTGGAGCAGGTGATGGCCGAGACCGGCATCGCGATTGCGGCCGCACGCGCCGAGGCGGTCGCCGGCTTGGCGTCGATCACGGCCGAGCGGCAGGAGCGCGATCCAGCGTCGCCGTTTCCCGCCGCCGGGCTCGCCATCGAAGGCATGCTGGAGGCGGACCTGGAGCGGCTCCCGGCGGTCGACGTCGAGGAGGCCTACGCCCACGTCCTAGCCGCCAACCGCGAGCGCGACCGCGCGGCCGGCCGTACGCTCGACGGGCCGCACCGCTCCGACCTCTTGGTGGCGCACGCGCCCAAGGGTATGGCGGCGCGACTGTGCTCGTCTGGCGAGCAGAAGGCGCTGCTCTTAGGGCTGGTGCTGGCCCATGCCGAGCTCGTCGCCCGCCGCCGCGACGGCGTCGCGCCGATTTTGCTGCTCGACGAGGTGACGGCGCACCTCGATGAAGTGCGGCGGGCGGCGCTTTTTGAGGAAATCTTGCGGCTTGGCGCGCAGGCCTGGTTGACCGGAACCGACCAGCACGCCTTCGCCGCGCTCGACCAAAAAGCGCGCTTTTGGCAGGTGGAGGACGGCGCTCTGACGGGGTTCTTTGCCGCATCCGCCTAGGCCGCCATTCGGCTACGGCAAGATATTGAAAAATATAGCGTTTTAGTTGGGCCTCGGAGCCTCAAAATGACGCTTTTTTCACGCGCTGGCGCCCGTTCCGTGGTATAAGAAATGCGAGGCCTGACGACCCCAAGGACAACCTAGAGAATGAGCGCTTTGCCCGCGAAAAAAAGCACGGGCGCCGAGGAGTACGGCGCCGAGTCGATCAAGATGCTGAAAGGGCTCGACGCCGTGCGCAAGCGGCCCGGCATGTACATTGGCGACACCGACGACGGGTCCGGTCTGCACCACATGATCTACGAGGTCGTCGACAATGCGGTCGACGAGGTTCTGGCGGGGCACGCCAAGGAATGCACCGTCACGCTCAATCCGGACGGCTCGTGCCTGGTGCGCGACGACGGCCGCGGCATCCCCACGGGCATCAAGAACGACGACGACCACGACCCCAAGCGCTCGGCGGCCGAGATCGTGTTCACCGAGCTGCACGCCGGCGGCAAGTTCGACCAGAACGCCTACAAGGTCTCTGGCGGCTTGCACGGCGTCGGCGTGTCCGTGGTCAATGCCTTGTCGGCCTGGCTCAAGTGCCGCATCTGGCGCGAGGGCAAGGAGCACGTGATCGAGTTCCGCGACGGCGTGCCGGTGGCGCCCTTGCGCGTCGTCGGAGACGCGAAGGGCCAGCGCGGCACCGAGGTGTCGTTCCTGCCGAGCACCAAGACGTTCACGCAGACCGAGTTCGACTTCACGACGCTGGAGCATCGCCTGCGCGAGCTGGCCTTCTTGAACTCGGGCGCCAAGATCGTGCTCACGGACGCGCGCCATGCCGACGTGCGGCGCGAGGAGATGTTCTACGAAGGTGGCACCTCGGAGTTCGTGCGCTATCTCGACCGCTCCAAGCAGTCGCTGATCGCCGAGCCGATCATGCTGCGCGGCGAGCGCGAGCGCGTCATCGTCGAGGTCGCGCTGTGGTGGAACGACAGCTACCACGAGAACGTGCTGCTCTTCACCAACAACATCCCGCAGCGCGACGGCGGCACGCACCTTGCGGGCTTCCGCGCCGCGCTGACCCGCGTCATCAACAAGTACGCGGGCGAGAGCGGGCTCGCCAAGAAGGAGAAGGTGGATCTATCGGGCGAGGATGCGCGCGAGGGGCTGACCTGCGTGCTCTCCGTCAAGGTGCCGGACCCGAAGTTCTCGGCCCAAACCAAGGACAAGCTCGTCTCCTCGGAGGTGAAGCCCGTGGTCGAGGGCATCGTCGGCGAGCAGCTCTCAGCCTGGTTCGAGGAGCACCCCAAGGAAGCCAAGACCATCGTCGGCAAGATCGTCGAGGCCGCACTTGCGCGCGAGGCGGCGCGCAAGGCGCGCGACCTCACGCGGCGCAAAGGCGCGCTCGACAACCTGCGGCTTCCCGGCGGCCTTGCCGAATGCCAGGACCGCGACCCCGCCAACACCGAGATGTTCATCGTCGAGGGCGATAGCGCCGGCGGCTCGGCCAAGCAGGGCCGCAAGCGCGAATATCAGGCCGTGCTGCCGATCCGCGGCAAGATCCTCAACGTGGAGCGGGCGCGCATCGACAAGATGCTGTCGTCGGAGCAGGTCACCAACATCATCGGTGCGCTCGGCACCGGCATCCGCGACGACTTCGATTTGTCGAAGCTGCGCTACCACAAGATCATCATCATGACGGACGCCGACGTCGACGGCGCCCACA
>CAYUBZ010000061.1:0-10329 GCA_964443205.1 uncultured Hyphomicrobium sp.
CCCCGTCGCGCCGGGCCTGTTGGGCAAGGCGGGTCGTCTCCCACGGCCAGTGGCCGTTGATCTCAACCTCGAGCGAGATCGACAGGAACGTGCGGATCACGACGATGCCGCCCAGCACCAGCATGCTGTCGAGCGTGGGGTCGATGACCACCGACCTCAGGATGTCGGCGGCGATCAGCAGCTCGAGCCCGGTCAGGATGCCGCGCCCCAGGTTGGCGCGATACTCGCGATAGTTGGCGACGAGCCCGGTCCGCCACGCGCTGGCGAGGAACGCGACCGTCGAGATGGCGACCGCGAGCAGGATGACGGCGTAGCTCGCCGCGTCCAGGATGAGACTTGCTAGGCGTGCGACCTCTTGCATCGCTTGTTCACTAACACTGCAGAGGGCGTTCGGCCCTAAGCTGCCTAGGCGCTATCCACATGTTGTTTGCCTGGGGAGGCGTCCTTGGCGTATTGCGAGCCGAGATCACTGCCGGGGGTGGCGTATGTTCTATTATGTGTCGAAGATCGTCTGGTTCGGGCTGCAGCCTTCGAGCCTTCTGCTCATCCTCCTGCTCGCCGGCACCGCTTTGCTCTTTACGCGCTATCAGACAGCCGGCCGCCGCCTTGTCCTTGCCAGTGCCGCCCTGCTGCTGATTGGCGGCCTTTTGCCGCTCAGCACCTGGCTCATTCTTCCGCTCGAGGACCGCTTCCCGCGTGCGGATCTCTCCGGGCCGCCGGTCGATGGCATTGTCGTGCTCGGCGGCACGGAGGACGCTCGCGTCGCCGCCCGGCGTCACGCGCACGCGCTCAATGAGACGGCCGAGCGTCTGACCGAGGCCGCGGCCCTCGCCCGGCGGTTCCCCAAGGCCAAGATCGTCTTCACGAGCGGACGCGTAGGGGTTCTTTCCGGTCCCAAAATCGGCGCCGACGCGGCCCAGCCGGTTTTTCAGGCCCTCGGCATCGGGCCCGACCGATTGCTCCTGGAGCGCCGCTCGCGCAACACCTGGCAGAATGCCGTCTACACCAAGGCGCTCGTCAACCCGAAGCCGGGCGAGCGCTGGCTGCTCGTGACCTCGGCGGCGCATATGCCGAGAGCGATGGGCGTCTTCCGCCAAGCGGGGTTTCCCGTGGAGCCGTGGCCCGTGGACTACCGCACCGCCGGCCCGGAGGACGCCGGGCGTCTCCTTGAGGCGCCTTCGGAGGGATTGCGACGTCTCGAGGCCGCTGTGCGCGAGTGGATCGGGCTCGTGGTCTACCGCTTGTCGGGGCGCAGCGACGTGCTGTTCCCGGGCCCGTAGCGATGCAGATGGCCGAGGGTGGGGCGCACCCTAGGCGATCGCCAGGGTCACGAGAGACTGGCTGACGTCGGCCTGCAGCAGAAAATGACGTATGGCCTCGATCGTCGGGCCATCCCTGAGCATTGGGGAGTGCCCCTGTTTCGAAACGGTGATGGTCGCCAGGGCCGGATGGCGCCGGCGCATCTCGTCGACGGTCTCCGCGGACAGCACGTCGGAGTTCTCGCCGCGCACGACGAGCACGGGCACCCGCTTCAGCGCCTCGAATTGCGGCCAAAGCTCCGGCAGCGGCCCGTAGAGGACAGAGAGCGCATTGCCGAGCTTCTTGTCGTAGCCGGGCGCCGGTCTGCCGTTGCGCTCGTTGTACCACTGGCGCGCAACGTCCTCCCATTCACGCTCGGGCACGTCGGGAAAATGCCGGCGATTGAGATCGCGCGTCATCTTGGCGGCATCGGCCCACGAGATCGGCAGCGGAATGCGCCCCACGTAGCCGCTGATGCGCACCAGGCCGTCGTGCTCGATCACCGGGCCGATGTCGTTCAGCACGGCCGCGCCGATTGCCGACGGCTGCGCGGCCGCCATCAGCATGGTGATGAGCCCGCCGCGCGAGGTGCCGACGACGGCCGCGTCCTCGAGACCGGCAAGCGTCATGAAGTCGAGGACATCGAGCATCTCGATGGGGACCGTGTAGTTCTTCCAGTCGGGATCGAAATCGGACAGGCCGCGTCCGCGATAGTCGAACGTGTAGACGGTGCGCGACCCATTGGGCGGGCGGCTCAGCGCCACGGCCAGATCATGAAAGTCGCGGCCGTTGCGAGTGAGCCCGGGAAGGCACAGCACGGGCCGCCCCGGCGTGCTGCTGGCAGCCGGATAGCAGCGGGCATGCAGCCGCAACCCGTCGCGTGCGGTGAAATAGATGTCCTCGAAGGTGGCATCGTCGGACGTCATGAGCATTCCCACTCGAGTGGCCGGCCGCAATAGCCCCTGCCGCCGCGGGCGGCACGTCGAGGCGAGAGACATACGCCGGCTAGCCTAGTCACCAGACTTTGCCGTATCCGTCCTGCGGTCGGGTTTACGCTGCGACGGCGAGAGGGAGGCCTCGCGCGCCCGATTGAGATCCTCATCGAGCCGCAATGCCGTAGCCTCCTCGCCGAGCCGTGCCCGATAGATTTGGATGTTGGAGAGGACCTTGACGACGTAGCGGCGCGTCTCCTCGATGGGAATGCGCTCGATCCAGTCTATGGGGTCGACGTTGGCTTTGCGGGGATCTCCGAACTCGGCGATCCATTGGCGCGTACGCCCGGGCCCCGCATTGTAGCTCGACAGCCCCAGAACGTAGGAGCCGGAGAACTCCGCCATGCGGTCGGCGACGTAGGCCGAGGCGATCATGGTGTTATAGGAGCCGTCGGAAAGCAGCCGCTTGTGGTTGCACTTGATCTTGTATGCGCGGCAGACGTGATTGGCGGTGCCCTTCATGACCTGCAGGATGCCGCGCGCACCCGCACCCGAAACGATGTCGGTGTTGAACTCCGTCTCCTGGCGCGCCAGGCCGAGAAGAAAGGCCGTCTCGGGGGGCGGTCGCAGGGGCTTGTAGGCGGGAAGAGCGTGCACGGGATAGCTGTAATAGACGAGGTTGTGCCCGCGCGCGATCGCGGCCTTGCCGATGCGCACCGCCGTCTGCGTGTCGCCGATCGCGTGCGCGAGGTGGGCCACCATCGCCGACCAGCCCTCGCTATCCTCCAGTGTCTGCAGGTGGCGGAGGAAGATCCGGGTGATGGCGAGGCTCAGACCAGCCTTGCGGGCCAAGGCGACCGCCTTGGCGGCGTCGAGGTTCGTGAACCGCGCGATCTCAGCCGGCGTCGGATCTGCCGGCGGCTCGATCGTGATCCGGTGTCGTCCCGGATCGAGCTTCTGCATGGCAAGCAGGCCGTGAAATGTGTCGCTCTCGCGAGCCGCGGCGCGGTAGGCCGCGTCGGCCTTGGCGTGGTCGCCCTTGGCCTCGGCCGCCCGACCGAGCCAATAGTGCGACTTGGCGCGGCTCAAGGGGCCGTCCGCGTTCTCGGTGTAGGTCGCAAAGTGCTTTTCGGCGGCGTCCACGTCCTTCAGGTAGCGCAAGGCGATCCAGCCCGCCATGAACGACTGCTCGTTGCGCGGGTTGACGCTGAGCGGCCCGGCGTCGCGGACGAGCTGGTAGGCGAGCTTGGGCTTGTTCGCCTTCAGCGCATCGTAGGCAAGCTTCTGCCGCTCGTTCCACCAGTCGTCGAGGTTCACGACCACGCTGGGGTCGGTGGGGGCTTTGAGCATGAGCTTTGAGGCCTGATCGAGCTTATTGGCCCGGCGCAGCTGCTGAATCTTGTGAAAGACCAGACCCCAGTCGTCGGACTCGGCCCCGCCCTTGAGGCGCGACTTGGGAACGCGCTTGCGCAGAAACACGGCAAGCCGCGCCTTCGCTTTCTTCTGCTCGGCCTTGGAGAGGAGCGGGATCACGCGCTTTGCAAGCGCGGCTCTCCGGGTGCGGCCGCTCTTCCACCTCACGTCGTCCACCAGCAGCCGGTCGAGCCGCCATTTATGGTCCTCTTCCGTGAGCAGAGATCCGAAGCGGACCAGAAATCCGTGCTCGAGATCGCGCGGCAGATCATGCTCACGCCAGATCTTGGACGCGAGTGCCGTCGCCTCGGCGGTGTCGCCGTGTGCCAGATGAACAGAGGCGAGCGCCGCCATCCCCGCCGCGCTCTGCGGCTTGCCGTCCTTGAAGTAGCCGGTAATGGTGCTCGAGTTGCCGCCTTCGGCGAAGAGAATCTCCTCCATGCGCCGGCGCAGAATCTGTTCGCTCGGCCAGTCGGGGTTCTGAGCCAGGAAGGTGGCGTACTCGGCGGCTTCGCCATGGCCTCGCCGCAGGCGATACCAGTCGATCAGCTTGCGGGCGAGCCGATCGCCGATGCCGGATTGGATTTCGGCGGCCTTGGTGACCTTATCGGCCACGAGCGCCTGGATGGCGTCGCGAACCTTGGTGGCGTCGGCTACCGAAATGTCATAGTCGCGCAGCGGAGCGATCGCCTTGTCGAGGCGGGCGACGTGGGCCGCTTCCCGGTCCAGTGGTGACATGGAGTCGGAGTTCGCGGCGGCCGGAGCGGTCGCCAGCGCACCCGTCTCCGTACGGGGCGACGCCGCGGCCGTCTGCGCCGATGGGGGCGTGGCGTCCTGCGCCCTTGCGAGGGCTGGGGCGAAGGCCGCCAGCGAGAAGATCACGATACCGATCGGGAGGGCCGCCGGCCACCGCTGCGCCGTACCAGAGGCCCCGGCGGCCGGGAAAAGGCCGATGGTCCACCGCTTCGATGGGGGCTGGGGCAATGGTTATCCTTCCACACGCAACGATTGCTGGCTGGCTTGCGGGGCGTAGGTCTAGGTCCTAATGTCGCGCTCGACAGGGCGTTGGGAGTCCGGCAAACGACCAGCGCGCCGCATAAATATCAATCCGGCTGGCGAGGGACAAGGCGCCGTATCACCACCCCGTCGCAAGATGACCCCCGATGCGGCGATAGCATGGCACCATGGGCGCCTCTCCCACCGCGATCGGGCGGCAAAAACACACAATAGAGCCGCAAGCTCGAGGATAATGGGTCAATGTTCAAAGGATCCTTCACGGCCCTGATCACGCCTTTCCGGCAAGGGCGGATCGACGAGCCGGCTTTTCGCCGCTTCGTCGAGTGGCAGATTAGCGAGGGCACGCACGGTCTGGTGCCGGTGGGGACGACGGGTGAGAGCCCCACGCTGTCGCACGCCGAGCACAAGCGAATCGTCGAGCTGACCGTCGAGATCGCCAATAAGCGGCTGCCGGTGATTGCGGGTGCCGGGTCCAACGCGACGAGCGAGGCGGTCGACTTTGCCCAGCACGCCGCGAAGGTGGGCGCGGACGCGGTGCTCGTGGTCACGCCCTACTACAACAAGCCGACCCAGGAGGGCCTCTATCTGCACTTCAAGGCGATCAACGATTCCGCCGAGATCCCTATCATCATCTACAACATCCCCGGGCGCTCGGTGATCGACATGTCGGTGGAGACGATGACCCGCTGTTTCGCCCTGAAGAACGTGGTCGGCGTCAAGGACGCCACCGCCAACCTGGCCCGCGCCTCGCAGCAGCGCGCGGCGATGGGGCCTCAGTTCAACATGCTATCGGGCGAGGACGCGACCGCGCTCGGATTCATGGCGCACGGCGGTCAGGGGTGCATCTCGGTGACCTCCAACGTTGCGCCGCGGCTGTGCGCCGATTTTCAGAACGCCTGCCTGAAGGGCGATTTCAAGACCGCACTTGGGCTGCAGGACCGGTTGATGCCGCTGCACGATGCGCTCTTCTGCGAGGCGAACCCGGGGCCCGTGAAGTACGCCGCCGCGCGGCTTGGGCTGTGCGAAGCGGATGTGCGGCTGCCGCTCGCGCCGATCGGGGAGGCGTCCAAGAAGATCGTCGACCGCGCCCTTGCCAGCGTCGGTCTCATTCCGGCCAAGGCGGCCGAATAGGCGTCGCAATCGGCTACGCAAGGAGGACTTTCAGGTCATGGCGGCCAAAAAGGACGACGGCCGCCGTCTCGTTGCCGAGAACCGGAAGGCCCGCTACGAATATTTCGTCACCGACAGCGTCGAGGCCGGTCTGCAGTTGACCGGCACCGAGGTCAAGTCGCTGCGCAAGGGTCAGGCCAACATTGCCGAGAGCTACGCCGCCGCCGAGGAGGGGGGGCTGTGGCTGGTCAACGCCTACATCCCCGAGTACCAGGGCGCCGGCCGCTTCTTTCAGCATGAGCCGCGGCGCAAACGCCGGCTGCTCTTGCACAAGAACGAGATCCACAAGCTGCTGATTGCGGTCGAGCGGCAGGGGCGCACGCTCATTCCGCTCGAGCTCTATTTCAACGCGCGCGGGATCGCCAAGCTGAAACTCGCGCTCGCGGAAGGCAAGAAGCTCCACGACAAGCGCGAGACATCCAAGCAGCGCGATTGGAACCGCGAGAAGGCGCGCCTCATGCGCGAGAAGGGATGATGCCCGCCGCCGCGCCGACCCTAGCGCCGGTCGACGACGGCCAAGCCAGCCACCTCGTGCCCGGCACGCGGCTTCCCGATTTAGCGCTTCCCTCCAGCCTGGGCGGCAGCGTCAACCTTTGCACCCGGGACGGCGCCGCGATCGTCTACGTATATCCATGGACGGGGCGACCCGGCGTCGCCGATCCCCCTGGCTGGGATGGTATCGCTGGCGCGCACGGGTCGACGCCGGAGACGGCTGGCTTTCGCGATCACTATCGGCAGTTCCAGGCGTTGGGCGTGGAGGTGTTCGGCCTCAGCGGGCAAGCGAGTGCCCACCAGCGCGAGCTTTGCGCGCGGCTTGGCGTCCCATTTGCAATTCTGAGCGATGCGGGCTTCGGCTTCCAAGCAGCGCTGGGGCTGCCCGTCTTCGAAGCCGGCGGCGTCCCCTACTTGAAGCGTCTGACGCTATGCGTGAAGGATGGCAGCATCCGCCATGTCTTCTATCCGGTGTATCCGCCCGAGACGCACGCGGGCGAGGTGCTCGCCTGGCTCACGCGGACCGCGCTTTGCGCCTAGCGCACGTCGCTTTCGATGTCGTCGACGGAGAAGCCCATCTTCTCCAGGCCCTCCTCGAGATAATCGCCCAGCATTGGCATGCCCAAGAGATAGGCGGAGGTTTTGTTGATCTTCTCGGCGCGCGCCGTCTCAACCGCCTCGGCGAACTCCTCCTTTTCGAACGTGCCACGGCCGACCCAGGCGAGCGCCACCAGGTTGGCCTGCTCGTCGTAATTGAGCCCGTCGATGAAGCCTGCCAGCTCGGCGCGCGTGGGATCGTTGGTGAAGTCCTCGAGGATGGAGTTGGGATCCTCCTCGGCGTCGCCTTCCTCGGGCGTGTCGTTCCAAGCGCCGACCTTGGCGTCGTATTCGCGCGCCTTGATAATGACGTGGGCCACCTTCTCAGGTGCGATGTCGATCGGCATGGCGATCATCTCTCCGAACTGCGAGCTCGAGACGGCACAGACTAGCGATCGGGGCTAACCAAGGTTTTAAGCGATGAGCCCTTCTGCGGGTCGCAAGCTCAAATAGCACCGGGTGGGGCGGGACGAAAGGCCGGCGCCCCATGTCAATGTCAACGCTTGGCGCGGTGCGGGGCGCCGCGACGCATGGCCGGCGTCTTGGGCGCCGGCTCAGCAGCGGAAAGCAACTCCCTGATGTCGGCAAAAACCGCCTGGAACATCTCAGCCGTCAGCTTGCCCGTGTTGGTGTTGTAGCGCGAGCAGTGGAAGCTGTCGAAAAGCGCCAGATGCGACGGTAGCGCATGGCGCGCGCGATGGGCGAAGGGAAAGTGCGATTTGCGGCACCCGAACGCAGTGAGCGTGCTGTCGTGGGCGACACGGCCCAGCGCCAGGATGGCCTCGAGATTGGGCAATTGCGCGATGCGCGTCTTCAGAAAGCTGCCGCAGGTTGCGATCTCGGCCGGCGTCGGCTTGTTCTCGGGCGGCACGCAGCGCACCGCGTTGGTGATCATGCAGTCGACGAGTTGCAGACCGTCGTCGGCGCTTGCCGCGTAGTGGCCGGCCGCGAAGCCGAACTGCAGGAGCGTGCCGTAGAGCAGCTCGCCGGCGTAATCTCCCGTGAAGGGGCGGCCGGTGCGGTTAGCCCCTTTCAGGCCCGGCGCAAGCCCGACGATCAGCAGGCGGGCGTCCTCGCCGCCGAACGAGGGGACGGCCCCGTTGAACCAATCGGGCGCTTTCGCCCGGTTGACCGCGCGAAAGGCGGCAAGCCGCGGACACAGCTCGCACAGCCGGGGTGGCTCCGGGATGTCGGCTGCCGCTGTTTGCAGGCCCATGTCGGACGTCAAATGTCTGGAGGCAAATTTCTGATGGCAATACCGTCTGACGGCAAACGTCAGACCGCCGCGTGTGCAGGCCGATGCGACCTGCCGCTAGACCTCTTCGGAGAGATCGTCGTTATCCTGAAACGACCCACCCGGCTCACGCGCCGTGTAGTTCTGACCGCGTCCTGCAAATTGCCGCGCTTCGCGGGGCACGCGGGCCGCCGGATCACGGCAGATCAACTGCTCCAGGTCGGCGAGATCGACGAACATGTCGGCCTGCCGGCGCAGCTCGTCGGCGACCATGGGGGGCTGCGTCTGCAGGGTCGAGACGACGCTGACCCGCTTGCCCATCTGCTGCAGGGCCGCGACGAGGCTGCGGAAGTCGCCGTCGCCGGAGAAGAGCACGATGTGATCGAGAGACTCCGCGAGCCGCATGGCGTCGACGCTGAGCTCGATGTCCATGTTGCCCTTGATCTTGCGGCGGCCCGACGCGTCGGTGAATTCTTTGGTCGGCTTTGTCACCATTGTGAAGCCGTTGTAGTCGAGCCAGTCGATCAGCGGACGTATGGATGAATACTCCTGGTCTTCGGCAAGTGCGGTGTAGTAGAGCGCGCGCACAAGCACGCCCTTCTGGCGGAAGAGCACTAGAAGCCGCTTGTAGTCGATGTCGAATCCGAGGCACTTGGCCGTTGCATAGAGATTGGCCCCGTCGATGAACAGGGCAATTCGTTCGTTTTGGTAGAAATGCATTCCTTTACCTTTCAAGCCGCAAGAGCCGATCAAGCACCGGGTTAGTATTCCTAATTTGTTTGGGCCGGCTCCGCTTGGGTGACCGGCCGCCCACGGTGGCAGGGCTCCATACCACTAACAACGACAAACAAGCCATTCTACGGATTAGCAATTTACGGCTATGTCGCGTGCTGCACATCGCCGCATGCTTAGGTGCAGACTGTTAAAATACATTATTCAGCTCTGCACCTAAATGCTCAGCCTCTTCTTCACGTGTGTATTATATACGGCATCGGCAAGGCCGTGTCTAAGCTGGACACTGATTTGACGGGGCCTTGTCTTGATTTATCACCGTTTTCATGCGACTTAGGAGCAATGATGTAGCGCCGCGGTGCAGGGTTGCCGGCGCCGGACTTCATCTCCCAAGTCAATCCGCCCGGGACCAGAGGGGTGCTCGCTTATGGCACGCGTGACAGTTGAAGATTGCGTGGACAAGGTCCCGAACCGCTTTGAGCTGGTTCTGCTGGCCGCCCACCGCGCCCGCGCCATCACCGACGGTGGTGCGATTACCATTCCCGTTAACGATGACAAGAACCCCGTCATCGCGCTGCGCGAGATAGCCGATCAAACAATTCCGCCCGAGGACATGCGCGAGGCGCTGATCCACTCGATTCAGAAGAACGTCGAGGTGGACGAGCCCGAGGCCGCCGCAGCGCCGCTCATGCCGCCCGAGCGCCGCGCGCCCGTCCTGGGACGCGACGACCAGTCGAGCGACACCGTGGTCGACGTGATGACCGAGGAGCAGCTTCTGCGCGGGCTGGAAAGCATGACCCCGACCGAGCCGTCGGCGAACGGCGGCCCCAACGGCCTGCGGGAGCGCGATCGCGATCGTGATCGCGACCGTGATCGCGGGCGGTAGGCAAAGCACCGGCGCTCGAAGTGGCGCGGGCGCTGGCTGCTGACAGGGCCGGGCAGCCCTTCAGCTCCCGACGGCGTCCGCCTAAGGAGCGCGGCGGACCATGATGCGGCAGTACGAGCTCGTCGAACGAGTCCTCAACTACGATCCCAAAGCGGATGAGGCCCTCCTCAACCGGGCCTACGTCTACGCCATGAAGGCGCACGGCACCCAGAGGCGTGCCTCTGGCGATCCCTACTTCTCGCATCCGCTGGAAGTTGCCGCGATCCTCACCGACCTGAAGCTCGATGACGCCACCGTCGTGACGGCGCTGCTGCACGACGTGATCGAGGACACGCCCATCACGCGGGCGGAGATCGACCAGCTGTTCGGCCCCGAGATCGGCAAGCTCGTCGACGGTCTCACCAAGATCCGCCGCCTCGATCTGGTGACCAAGAAGGCAGAGCAGGCCGAGAACTTCCGCAAGCTCCTCGTCGCCATCTCCAGCGACATCCGCGTGCTGCTCGTCAAGCTCGCCGACCGGCTGCACAACATGCGCACGCTCGAGCACGTCAAGCCCG
>CAYUBZ010000062.1:0-5449 GCA_964443205.1 uncultured Hyphomicrobium sp.
TCGTGCTGACGGCGACCTACACCGACAACTACTATCACAACCCCGACATCGTCGATGGCCAGACGATCATGGTGCGCTTCGAGCTGAAGCACCTGGGTGAGTTCGGCTACGCGACCAGCGCGCTCGACTATCGGTTCAGCGAGCAGCAGTCTGCGGCTCAGTAGTCTGGTGGCTAAGTCAGAGTCTGGCGGCCAAGTAAGACGGTTAACGGCGTCCGCCTTGCTGCCGCGCCATTGCGGCTGTCCCGAGGACGAGGCCGGCTCGGGTGCCACGGGGCCGCCACTGTTCGTGTAGATAAGCGCCGAACATGCAACTGGCGGTCGCTTTGGGCCGCCCGAGACCACGTAGCATTCTGCGGGACGCACCTATGAGCTTTGCGCGACAACATCATCGTCGGCGCCCACACCTTGCTCGGCGCGCGCCTGTCGTCCTTGTTGCCCTGGTTGGGCTCTTCGCTGTGCTCTCCTCCGTGGCCCAGGCTCAGCAGGCCGGGCTCAAACCGACCGTCACCGATGACGCGCAGCAGAAAAAGCGCGCAGAGGAAAAGACCAAGCCCGCCAAGGCGCCTGCCGCGACCAAGACTGCAAAGGCGTCGCCCGATAAAAAGCGCGCATCGTCCTCGACCCAGTCGATCGTCGTTCTCGTCAACGATGAGCCGATCACCGGCTATGAGATCGAACAGCGGATGAAGTTCGCCTTGCTCGGCGCACCCGAAATGCAGCGCCGCCTGCAAGCCAAGCTCAAGTCGCCAGGGATCAACGACCAGTTCAAGCAATTCGCCATCAAACGCCTGAAGGCCAATCCGCCGAAAACGGAGGCAGAGCAGCAAGCCCGCATCAAGCAGCTCCAGGGGCAGTTCGTGCAGACCATCAAGCACAAGGTCGAGGCCGAGTTCCGCCCCAAGGCCCACCAGATCGCGCTCGATGAGCTGATAGAGGAGCGCCTCAAGCTGCAGGAGGCCAAGCGTCTCAACGTCATCGCCCCCAAGGATGAAATCGACCGCGTCGTCAAAGGCATGGCGGAGCGCAACAAGATGACGCCGGAGGAGTTTGCAGCGCACATCGCCAAGATGGGCGCCAATATCTCCACGATGCGCCAACGCATCAAAGCGTCGCTGTCCTGGGCCGATGTGATCCGGCGGCGCTTCGGCCACCAGATCTCCACCCTCGGCAACGACATCGAGCACATTATTGCGGTACCGGGCAAGGACGACGTCGCGTTGCAGGTCCAGCGCATCCTGCTCGCCCTTCCAGGCAATGGGGGCCAGAAGCAGGTCGCGCAGCGCCTGAGCGAGGCGGAGCGGTTGCGCGCGCAATTTAGCGGCTGCAAAACCATGAGCAGTCTTGCAACCGGTATCGGTGGCGCGAGGTTCGACGACTTGGGCGATCGCAAGCCGGGGACCATCCCCGAGCCCACACGCAGTCTGCTGCTGAGTGCAGGCGACAACGAGATGCTGCCGCCAACCATTGGCGAGGGCGGTGTGGAGCTGTGGGCCCTGTGCGGACGCAAGGTCGTCAAGACCGCGGAGAAGAAGCAGCAGACCGCCCAGGAGGACACGCGCCAAAAGGAGTTCGAGATCCTTGCCAAGAAGCACCTGAAGGACCTCCGCCAGGACGCCCACATCGAGTACCGGTGATGGGGCCTGCCTCCAAGCGCGCGCCGGAAGCCGTGCCCCACCTGCCGCTCGCCGTCAGCATGGGCGATCCCGCCGGTATCGGGCTGGAGATCAGCCTGAAAGCCTGGGCCGCGCGCGGCGACGAGCGCCTCGCCCCGTTCGTGCTGTTTGCCGATCCCGACAGTGTCGCCGAGCGCGCGCGCATGCTGGGCCTCGAGGTGCCCGTCGCCGCCATCGGCACGCTTGCAGACGCCGCGCAGACCTTCAGGGCCGCCCTGCCGGTCCGGCCGGTCCGCGTTGCGGCGCGACCGCGGGCCGGCGTGCCCGATCCTGCCAACGCACCCGCGGTGATTGCCGCGATCGAGGAGGCCACGGCGGCGGTCGTGCGCGGAGAAGCTTTGGCACTGGTCACCAACCCCATTGCCAAGCACGTGGTGGCGCAAGGAGACTTCCCCTACCCGGGCCACACCGAGTTCCTGGCCGCGCTGGCCGCCCGCCATTTTCCAGGCAAGGGCTTCCTCCCGGTCATGATGCTTGCAGCGCCCGGCTTGTGCGTCGTGCCGCTGACGGTGCATTGCGCCCTGGCGGACGTGCCCAAGGCCATCACGCGCGGGCTTATCTGCGAGACCGTCCGCACCACCTTTGCGGCGCTCAAGCGCGACTTTGGCGTGGCCGCCCCGCGCATTGCCGTCACCGGCCTCAATCCCCACGCCGGCGAGGCGGGCAGCATGGGGCTCGAGGAGATCGAGGTGATCGCTCCGGCCATTGCCGAGCTGCGAGCCGAGGGGCTCGGCGTGACCGGTCCGCATGCCGCCGATACGCTGTTTACCGAGCGCGCGCGGGCCACCTACGATGCGGCGATCTGCATGTATCACGACCAGGCGCTGATCCCCTTCAAGACCATCGCGTTCGACGAAGGGGTCAACGTCACACTGGGGCTGCCCTTCGTGCGCACCTCCCCCGATCACGGCACGGCCTTCGACATCGCGGCCGAGGGGCGCGCCTCTCCGCTGAGCTTCATCGAGGCCCTGAAGCTTGCCGCGTCCATTGCAGCCGCGCGCGCCGCAGCGGACGCGGCATGAGCGCGGACGACACGGGCGCGCCGCGCGCAGGCGCGAGCCCCGACGGGCTGCCGCCGCTGCGCGACGTCATCGCCGCGCTCAAGCTGCGCGCCAAGAAGAGCCTGGGCCAGAACTTTCTGCTCGACCTCAATCTGACGCGCCGCATTGCGCGTGCGGCGGGACCGCTGGAGGGGCGCACGGTTGTAGAGGTCGGCCCGGGTCCAGGCGGGCTCACGCGGGCGCTGCTGCTGGAAGGCGCTGGGCGCGTCGTTGCCATTGAGCGCGATACGCGCTGCCGCCCGGCGCTGGAGAGCATTGCCGAACGCTACCCCAACCGCCTCCATGTGCACTTCGGCGACGCGCTGGAAGCTCGCTGGGGCGAGCTGCTGGGGCCGATGCGCGGCAAGGCCATCATTGCATCGAACCTGCCGTACGGGGTGGCGACGTTGCTGCTCGTCAAGTGGCTCGAGACGGAGCCCTGGCCGCCCTGGTTCGACCGCATGGTCCTGATGTTCCAGAAGGAGGTGGCCGAACGCATCGTCGCGGCGCCGTCCACCAAGGCTTATGGACGGCTCGCCGTGCTGGCGCAGTGGCGCACCAAGCCGCGCATCGTGCTGACGCTGCCGCGCGAGGCCTTTACACCTCCGCCGAAGGTCGCTTCCGCGGTCGTGGAGTTCGTGCCGATTCCGCAGCCGGCGCCGGACCCCCGCGCCGACGTGCTGGGCCGCGTGACGGCGGCGGCCTTCGGCCAGCGGCGCAAGATGCTGCGCACGAGCCTCAAGCAGCTCGTCGCCGACCCGCAGGCGCTGCTGGAGGCGGCCGGCATCGCCGGCAACCTGCGCGCGGAGGATCTCAGCGTGAAGGACTTTGCCCGCCTGGCGCTTCTCTTCGAGCGCTCGAAGGCCGGGCGCGGCTAGGACGTCTCGGCCGCTCCGCAAAAACGATCAACGTTGGCAGTCGCTGGGGGCGGGTCGGCCCGCGAAGCGGTCGGCCATCCAGGCAACGGCGGCATGCGCACTGTCCTCGCCGGCGAAGCTGTGGGAGCCGCCCTCCAGAGCGATCATCTGCACGGCTGTCCCCTCACTGCACAGGTGATCGGCGAACTGCTTGGTGACGTGCGGGCGCACGACGTCGTCGGCGGTGCCTTGCGCCAGGAACACCGGCGCCCCGGCCGCAGTTTGGCCCGGCACGTTGCGCGCCATGATCGACATCCACGGCTCGCGCTTTGTCGGGTTGCCGGTGAGAAATCTCTGCTGCAGTCCCTTGGTGTCCTGCTCGATCTTCAACATCTCGGCAAT
Organism: uncultured Hyphomicrobium sp.; assembly: GCA_964443205.1. Taxonomy (GTDB): domain Bacteria; phylum Pseudomonadota; class Alphaproteobacteria; order Rhizobiales; family Hyphomicrobiaceae; genus Hyphomicrobium_A. The sequence goes on from CAYUBZ010000062.1 coordinate 3,975, forward strand.
GGATTGAATGCAGTCGTGCGCCACGGTCTCGAAGCTGTGACGCGCGCGCTTCGCGAGAATAGAGTCGAGCGGGGCGTCGAACACCTTGGACCAGGACAGCAGCGCCATGGCGGTGAGGGTCCGGCCGGCCGTCGTGGTGCGGTCGGCATCGAACAGCTCTCCCAGATAGGTCGCGGGCGCCGCCGCCGCCACGCCGACCAGCTTCAGCTCGGGCGCATAGGCGGCGGCCAACTGCCCGGCGAAGAGGGCCGCATGTCCGCCCTGCGAATGCCCCCAGACGGCAAAGCGCTCGGTGGCGGCCGCGTCCGGGAGCTCACGCGCTGCACGCACCGAATCGAGGACCGCCCGTCCCTCGCTCTCGCCCACCAGGTAGGGGTGCATGCCGGGCGTGCCGAGTCCGGAATAGTCGGTCGCGGCGACCACGTAGCCGCGCGCCAGCATCTCCCCCAGTCCGGGGATCGTGCCCGAGAGGTCGGGCAGCAGCGTCGGCGCGCACTTCTCCGCAACGCCCGTGGTCGGGTGGGCCCAGGCGATGACGTCGCGCCCGCGGCGCGGCGCCGGCGCGTCGGGAAGGAAGATGGCGCCCGAGACGGCGATGGGCTCATCCTTGAGGCCGGTCGAGCGGTAGAGGATGCGATAGGCCTTGCCGCTGCCGGCGGTGCCCCCGACCTGCGGCCAGATCCTCAGGATCTGGCCCGGCTTGGCGGCGCGGATTTCCGAGCTCGACACATCGCTCAAGCCCGCGCGCGTGCCCGTCTGGGCGCAGAGCGCGGCCGGCAGCAGTGCTAGGGCCGCCAAGCGCCACACGAGTCGCAAGAGGCCGGTCATATCCCACCTTTCATGACAGCGTCGTCTCGTCTCTGCAGCGTCCACCGACGTGCGGTTCACCGCGTCCATCCCGGCCAAGGCCGGGTGCTGGTTAACACGTGCCATCGGCGGCGCACACGCTATTCGTCACAGTTGGCAACCCGGTCGCAGCCGCACTAGATAGCGCGCGAACCGATCCTCCGCGCCGCCGGACACCTTGCAATGGCAGGACTGCTCAGACCCGTCACCGCCCTGCTCTTGAGCACGGCCATTCTGCTGATGGGCAACGGCCTCAACGGCGTGCTGCTGCCCATCCGCGCGGTCGGCCTGCATTTCTCCCGCCTCGAGATCGGCCTCGTCGGATCGGCCTATTTCGCCGGCCTCATGCTGGGCTGCCTCGCCTGCCCGGCCATCATTGCGCGCGTCGGCCACATCCGCGCCTTCGCCGCCTTCACCGCAATCGTCACCATCACGCCCCTGTGCCACGCCATCACCTCCGAGCCGGTCCTCTGGTGGCTGCTGCGCGGCCTCAATGGCCTGTGCTTTGCCGGCCTCTTCATGGTGATCGAGAGCTGGCTCAACGGCGTCTCCGCGGTCGAGAGCCGCGGGCGCGTGTTCGCCGCCTACACCATGGTCAACCTGACCGTGGTCACATTGGGAATGCAGCT
>CAYUBZ010000062.1:5549-10304 GCA_964443205.1 uncultured Hyphomicrobium sp.
CTTTCCGACAAGCTGGGCCGCCGCCCGGTCTCGGCCGCCATTGCCGCCATCGCCGCGGCGGCCGCCGTCGCGCTCTTTTTCATCTCGGCTCCTCCCGGCGGCGAACTGCCTATCCTCGCCCTCGCGGGCCTCTATGGTGCCATGACGTTTCCGGCCTACGCGCTGTGTGTTGCCCACGCCAACGACCTCGTGCACCGCAAGCGCGCCGTGGAGGTCTCGAGCGCGCTGCTGATGACCTTCTCGATCGGCGCCATCTTAGGCCCGCTGCTCGCCTCGCTGCTCATGGCGGAGATGGGCAATCGCGCGCTGTTCCTGCACGTGGCGGCGGCGCAGGTTCTCCTCGTTCTCATCATGGTGCTGCGCATCGGGCGACGGCCGAGCCTGCCGGTGGAGCATGCCGAGGGCTACGTGGTGGTGCCGCGCACCACGCCGGCGGTGTTCGACCTCGACCCCAGGGCGGAGCCTGCGGCCGCTCTTACGCCGGAGAACGAGGCGGCGCGTTAGGCCGTCTTGCTCCGCCTCACAGCGCCTTCTGCATCTGGCGCACGAACGACGACAGGCCATCGAGGCGCTCGCGCTTCAGCCGCTCCGCGCCGAGGATCGCGTGCAGACCCGCCAGCGACGTCTCGACATTGGCGTTGACGATCACGTAGTCGTACTCGGGCCAGTGGCTGATCTCGGCGGAGGCCCGTGCCATGCGCCGCTTGACCACATCCTCCGCGTCCTGGGCCCGCCGGCTCAAACGCTCCTCAAGGGCCGCGGCCGACGGCGGCAGGATGAAGACGCGCACCACGTCGTGTTTCATCTCCTCCGAAAGCCGTTGTGCGCCCTGCCAATCGATGTCGAAGAGCACGTCGTTCCCCTCAGCGATCGCCGCCTCGACCGGCGCGCGTGGCGTTCCGTAGAAGTTGTCGAACACGCGCGCCCATTCCAGGAACTCATCCTGGTCGCGCATGCGTTTGAAGGTCGTCTCGTCCACGAACCGGTAATCGTATCCGTCGACCTCGCCCGGCCGCGGGGCCCGCGTCGTCACCGAGACCGAGAGGAAGACATCGGGGTCCGTTTCGGCGAGGCGGCGCGCCAGCGTCGTCTTGCCCGCGCCCGAGGGCGAGGACAAGATCAGAAGGAGTCTGCGCCGCTCGATCATTTGCCCGTCCGTCCTCTTGCCCTCATTCAATGTTCTGCACCTGCTCGCGCATTTGGTCGATCACGGTCTTCAAGGCGAGACCGGCGCGCGTGATCTCCACGTCGTTCGCCTTGGAGCACAGCGTGTTGGCCTCGCGGTTGAACTCCTGCGCCAGGAAATCGAGCTTGCGCCCGACGGCGCCGGGCTCGGCGAGCAGCTCGCGGGCCGCCCCGATGTGGGACCGCAGGCGCTTGAGCTCCTCCTCGACATCGGCGCGGGTGGCAATGAGCACGGCTTCCTGGTGCAAGCGATCCGGGTCGAGACCGTTGGCGTTGTCGACGAGCCGGCCGACCTGCTCCTTGAGCCGCGCCTCGATGGCGGCGGGCGTCCGCGCCGGCGAGGATTCGACCACGCCCACCAGCCGCTCGATCTCGCAGATTTGCGCATCGAGCACGGCAGCCAGCCTCGCGCCTTCGGCCGAGCGCGCCTGCACGAGCGCGCCCAGCGCCTCCTCCAGGCTCTCCAACAGAGCCTCGATGCGGGCCGCGGCGCCTTCAGGGGTTTCCGCCGTCTCGACGACGTCGAGCACGCCCCTGACGGCGATCAGGCCGTCGGCGCGCGGGGGTGCTGCATCCGTCAGCTCGCGGATGCGCTCGGCGGCCTTCATCACCTGCGCCAGCGCCTGCTCGTTGAGGCGGATCACTTGAGCGCCTTCCCGATTGTCGGCACTGAGCGTGATCGTGACGCTGCCGCGCACCAGATGCCGGGCGACGGCCTCGCGGACCTTCGGCTCCAGGGAGTCGGCTCCGGGCGGCAGGCGCAGGCGCACGTCGAGTCCGCGGGCATTCACGCTGCGCAGCTCCCAGTGCCATGTCAGCCCTCCCGCGGTTGCCTCCGCGCGCGAGAAGCCCGTCATGCTCTTGATGCTCATTAGCCTGTTCCAGGACCTCGGCGGGAGGCGTTGGGGTCGGCACCCCGGCGCGAGGCGGAAATCTAGCGGCACAGGACGGGCCCAACAAGGCGCTGCGGGCTTAAGTTGCAGGAGCGCCTGCGAGGGGCGCCCTTCGCCCGCGCCGCGGCCTCAGTTCGTTTTCGGCTTGCGCACCGGGATCGGCACGGTCGCGGCCGCCGCGGCGGCGCCCGCGTTGAGAAGCTGGGTAGAGGGCGCGTTGGCCTCGCCGCGGGCCGGGCTGCTGCTGGGGATGGGCACCGCGGCCGCCGCGGTCGCCGCGGCCGCTGCCTCGGCCTTTCTCTTGGCGCGCAGTTTCCGCTCGACCTTGCGCCAGTTCAAAACGGCGGCGTTGTGCTCTTTGAGCGTATCGGAGAACACGTGGCCGCCGCTCCCGTCAGCGACAAAATAGAGGTCGGCGGTCGTGGCCGGGTTCAATGTCGCCTCGATGGCCGACCGGCCCGGGTTGCAGATCGGCGTCGGCGGCAGGCCGTCGATCTGGTAGGTGTTGTGCTGCGTCCTCTGGCTGAGATCGGCCCGCGTCAACGGGCGCCCCAAGGTCCCCTGCCCGCCAACGATGCCGTAGATCACCGTCGGGTCGGATTGCAGCTTCATGCCCCGCCGCATCCGGTTCATGAACACGCCGGCAACGCGGCCGCGCTCATCGGCGCGCCCCGTCTCCTTCTCGACGATCGAAGCAAACACCACCGCCTCCTCCGGCGTCTTGATCGGCAGGCCGGTTTGGCGCTTCTCCCAAGCGCCGGCGAGAAAGCGCTGCATCTCCACTTGCATCCGCTCCAGCAGCTCCTTGCGCTCCATCCCCTTGGAGAAGCGGTAGGTGTCGGGGAGCAGGGTGCCCTCCGGCGGAATTTCGGTGATGTCGCCGACGAGGTCGGGCTCGCCGCGCATGCGCTCGACGATCTGCAGGCTGGTCAGGCCCTCGGGGATGGTGAGCTTCGACAGGATGCTGCGGCCCTGGGTCAGGGTGTCCAGCACGTCGGCCATGCTGGCGTTCTTCTTGAACTCGTACTCGCCGGCTTTGAGATCGGCCGACTTGCGCCCCATGCTGCTTCGCAGAAGGTAGCTCGCGATGAAGGTCCAGCGGTTGGAGATCACGCCCTCCCGCTCGAGCCGCGTCGCGATCTCGATCCGGCCTTCGCCCTTGGGGATCGCGACGACGCGGGAGACGCTCAAAGGTCCAGGGCGCTCGAACTGGTGATAGAGCAGCGCGCCCATGCCGGCGACGACGAGCATGACCACGAGCAGAAGGCTGAGGACGCCGCTGCCAAGGCGGATGAAGGCGCCAACCGGCCCCGACGCGAGCGGCAGCCCCGACTTGCGCGGCCGAGCGGGCGCGCGCGACGGTTCGAGCATCTCGGCAGGGCTGCGCGGACGGATGCCGCCCCGGCGAAACTGGGGCTCAAGCCGCGGCGGGCGGGTATTGCTCATGGGTCCGCTCCCGTTGACCGACGAGGCCGTTCCCGCTCGGCATCAGCGAAGTGTCGGGCCCGACCCTATAGGCAAATGTGGCGAAAGCGCGAAAAGAAGCGATGCCACAAATGAGCGGGTCCGCCAACGTTGCTGGCGCGCCTCAGGCGAACTGGCGCAGGATCAACGAGGCGTTCGTCCCGCCAAAGCCAAACGAATTGGAAAGAACCGTGCCGATCTCGCGCTTCTTGGCCGTGTGCGGGACCAGATCGATCGCCGTTTCCACCGAAGGGGTGTCGAGGTTCAGGGTGGGCGGCGCAATGTTGTCGCGGATCGCCAGCACCGAGAAGATCGCCTCGACCGCGCCGGCCGCGCCCAGCAGATGCCCGGTCGCCGATTTCGTCGACGACATGGCGAGCTTGCCGGCGGCATTGCCGAACAGGCGCTCGATGGCGGCCAGCTCGATCTCGTCGCCCATGGGCGTGGAGGTGCCGTGCGCGTTCACGTAATCGATGTCGCTCGCCTCGATGTCGGCGCGTTTCAGCGCCGCGCGCATGCAGCGAAAGGCCCCGTCGCCGCTCTCGGCAGGCGCCGTGATATGATAGGCGTCCCCCGACATGCCGTAGCCGATGACCTCGGCGTAGATCTTGGCGCCGCGCGCCTTGGCATGCTCGAGCGCCTCGAGCACCACGATCCCGGCACCCTCGCCCATCACGAACCCGTCGCGATCCTTGTCGTAGGGCCGCGAGGCTTGGGCGGGGCGATCATTGAAGCCGGTGGAGAGCGCCCGGCAGGCGGCAAAGCCCGCCACCGCGATGCGGCAGATCGGGGACTCGGTGCCGCCGGCGACCATCAGGTCGGCATCCCCCAGCGCCACGATGCGCGAGGCATCCCCGATGGCGTGGGCGCCGGTCGAGCAGGCCGTGACCACGGCATGGTTGGGGCCCTTGAGCTGGTGGCGGATGGAGACGTAGCCCGAGGCGAGATTGATGAGGCGGCCGGGAATAAAGAACGGGCTGACGCGACGCGGCCCTTTCTCCTTCAGGAGTATCGACGTCTCGGCGATGCCCGCCAGGCCGCCGATGCCCGACCCGATGAGGACGCCGGCGCGCTCCTGCTTCTCGGGCGTGTCGGCCTTGTAGCCGGCGTCGCACAGCGCCTGCTCGGCGGCCGCCATTGCGTAGATGATGAAGTCGTCGACCTTGCGCTGCTCTTTCGGCTCCATCCAATCGTCGGGATTGAACTTGCCGTC
>CAYUBZ010000063.1:0-10225 GCA_964443205.1 uncultured Hyphomicrobium sp.
GAGGTTCTCTCCAACCTGGAGAAGGACCTGAAGCGCGTCGTGTTCGGTCAGAACAAGGCGATCGAGGCCTTGGCGTCGGCGATCAAGCTGTCGCGTGCGGGCCTGCGCGAGCCGGAAAAGCCGATCGGCTGCTACCTGTTCTCAGGACCCACCGGCGTCGGCAAGACCGAGGTCGCGCGCCAGCTCGCCGATCTGATGGGCGTGGAGCTATTGCGCTTCGACATGTCGGAATACATGGAGAAGCACACCGTGAGCCGCTTGATCGGCGCGCCGCCGGGCTACGTGGGCTTCGACCAGGGCGGCCTTCTGACCGACGGCATCGACCAGCATCCGCACTCCGTGCTGCTGCTCGACGAGATCGAGAAGGCGCATCCCGACCTGTTCAACATTCTTTTGCAGGTGATGGATCACGGCAAACTCACCGACCACAACGGCAAGTCGGTGGACTTCCGCAACGTCATCCTCATCATGACGACCAATGCGGGTGCCAGCGACCTTGCCAAGCCGCCCATGGGCTTTAGCAGCTCGAAGCGTGAAGGGGACGACACCGAGGCCATCAACCGCATGTTCACGCCCGAGTTCCGCAACCGCCTCGACTCGGTGATCGCCTTCTCCAGTCTTCCCTCCGACGTCATCGCCAAGGTGGTCGAGAAGTTCATCTTCCAGCTCGAGGCGCAGCTCGCCGATCGCGGCGTCATGATCGAGCTGTCTGAGGATGCGGCCAGGTGGATCGCCGAGAAGGGCTACGACGAGAAGTTCGGTGCCCGTCCGCTCGCGCGCGTCATCCAGGAGCACATCAAGAAGCCGCTCGCCGACGAGCTTCTGTTCGGCAAGCTGGAGCACGGCGGGACGGTGAAGGTTCTCGTCGTCGGCGAGGGTGAGGAGCGTACGCTGGGCTTTGAGTATCTGGCGGCTGATCCGAGCAAGCGGGGCAAGCCCAAGAGCGAGGACGACGAGGACGAGGACGCGCCGCAGGCGGTGCTCGTCGACGCGGCCCCGCGCAAGGCGCTCCCGGGTCCGAAGGAAAAGAAGGAGCGGTCGCCGAAGGCCGGCGGGGCCGTGCCGTCGGTTCCGCGCCGCAAGAGCGACTAATCGCTGAGCGCCGGATCCGGAGGTGTCGGACCCTGAGGGTCTGACACCTGAAACGCTTCCCCAACTCTGACTAGTCGCGCCCGAAGGCCCGGCGCAGCTCGTCCTTGGCGCGCTCCAGGACGCGCCGGCGCTTGGCGGACAGGTTCGCGCCCGCACGATTGATGTAGAACGTCAGCATCGACATCGCCGAGCGGTAGGGCTCGGACTTGCGGCGCCGGCTGTGCTCGGCCGAGCGCTTGAGCGAGGCGGCGATCTTCTTGGGGTCATCCAGCGTGAAGACGTCGCGCTCCAGGTCGAGCGCGTTGCTGTGCTCCGTCACGTCCTGCGACCAGCGCTTGGCGCCGGCTTTTGCGTGACCCTTACGTGCGCCTGTCTTGGTCTTTGATTTGCTCATGGTTGGATTTGATCATGGCATGAACTCTTTGGCGCCCAATGAGCCGAGCCTGCGAAAAGTTCCGAGCGAACTTAGCGCTCCAGCCGCCTGCCCTGCCGGCCCGCCAGATCCTGGGTGAACTGCCAGGCGACGCGGCCTGAGCGCGCGCCCCGTGTCATGCTCCATTCCAGGGCGTCGCGCACCAGATCCTCGTCCTTGAGCTTCAGCCGGTAGTGGGCCGCATAGCCGCGCACCATCTCCAGGTACTCGTCCTGGCTGCAGTTGTGGAACCCCAGCCACAGGCCGAAGCGGTCGGAGAGGGACACCTTCTCCTCCACCGCCTCCGAAGGATTGATGGCGGTCGAGCGCTCGTTGTCGACCATCTCGCGCGGCATGAGGTGGCGGCGGTTGGAGGTGGCGTAGAAGATGACATTCTCGGGGCGCCCCTCGATCCCGCCCTCGAGCACGGCCTTGAGCGACTTGTAGCTCGTGTCGTCGGCGTCGAAGGAGAGGTCGTCGCAAAACACGATGAAGCGGTGCGCGGCCTTGCGCAGGGTGGCGAGACAGCGGGGCAGCGAGGCGATGTCCTCGCGGTGGATCTCGACGAGCTTCAGGTCGTTGCCTTGCGCGCGCAGCTCCTTGGCGAGCCGCGAGCGCACATCCCAATGAATGGCCTTGACGAGCGAAGACTTGCCCATGCCCCGCGCGCCCCAGAGCAGCGCGTTGTTGGCGGGCAGTCGGCGGGCGAAGCGCTCCGTGTTGTCGGCGAGCTGCGGCGCGATGTGCTCCAGGCCCTTGAGAAGCGCCAGCGGCAGGCGATTGACCTTGTCGACGGCCTCGAAGGCTTGCCGCTCCGCATGCCACACGAAGGCCTCCGCGGCCTCGAAATCGGGCTCCACGGGACCCGGTGCCGCCAACCGCTCGAGCGCTGCGGCCAGTCGCTCGAGGCGCGCGATGAGGGTGGTTTCCTCGTTCATCCTGTCTCCGTTAAGTGGCGCTGGGACCGCGATTTTACTTGCGCGCGCGCACCCCGTGCTTCTATAGCGCGCCAGGTGGCGGAGCAACGCTACTTGCGTGGAGAAGGCCCGGCGGGGGGCCTGTTGCAAAGCCGCCGCGCAGCACTATAGTCACGGCACTTTTCAGGCAGGGCAGACGCCAGATGGCTGCGCTCGCGCAGGCTTCGCCCCCTGTTGCCCCCATCCTTAAAGGGACGGAACACATGTTCATCACGCCAGCCTACGCCCAAACGGGTGGTATGAGCGATCCGTTCACGGGGCTGCTGGTCCCCATGCTCGTGATGATCCTGATCTTCTACTTCTTGGTCATCCGGCCGCAGCAGCAGCGCGCCAAGTCGCACCGCGAGCTGGTGGACAAGGTGCGGCGCGGGGATACCGTCATCACGTCGGGGGGGTTCATAGGCAAGGTGACGAAGGCCGCCGACAACTCCGACGAAATCGAGGTCGAGCTCTCCGAGGCCATGCGCGTGCGCGTCCTCAAATCGACGCTGCTGGATGTGCGCGCCAAAGGCGAGCCGGTCAAAGAGTGAATGTGATCGCCACATCGCGCTAGCAGGGCGCCACCAGACAAAGAGAAGCCATCCGCGATGCTGCACTTCGAACGCTGGAAAATCATTGCGATCGTTGCGATCTGCCTCGCAGGCGTCGTATTCGCGATGCCGAACCTTTTCTCAAAAGAGACCGTGCAAGGCTGGCCGTCGTGGATGCCGCACCGCCAGCTGTCGCTCGGGCTCGATTTGCGCGGCGGCGCCCACCTGCTGCTCGCAATGGACACCAAGGAGCTGGACAAGGACTGGCTGATCACGCTGCGCGACGATGCGCGAAAGCAGCTGCGCGAGGCCAGGATCGGGTTCACGGGGCTGGGCGTGGTGGGCAACGCGGTGCAGGTGCGCATCGCTAAGCCCGAGGAGACCGACAAGGCCTACGACGCGCTCAAGAAGCTTATCGTGCCGCTCGGCAATGCCATCCTGGGCACCGGCGGCAACAACATCGAGGTGGACAAAGTCGGGCCGGACCTGATCTCGTTGAAGCCGACCGATCAGGGCCTGCAGGAGCGCATCACCAACGCGGCGGGCGCCTCGGTGGAGACCGTGCGCCGACGCGTCGACAGCTTAGGCACCACCGAGCCGAGCATCGTGCGCCAGGGCCAGGACCGCATCCTGGTGCAGGTGCCGGGGTTCGACGACACCCGCAAGCTCAAGGACGTGATTGGCCAGACCGCGAAGCTGACGTTCCACGCCGTGCATCCCACGACGACGGCCGAGGAGGCCAAACAGACGCGCGTGCCGCTCGGCTACAAGATCTACCCGGGCGACGAGGACGGTCGCGAGGGCTCGTATCTTCTGCAAGAGGCACCCGTAGTGTCGGGCGAGGACCTGGTCGACGCGCAGCCGGGCTTCGACTCGCGCACCAACGAGCCGATCATCACGTTTCGCTTCAACCAATCGGGCGCCCGCAAGTTCGGGAAGTTCACCAAGGACAACGTGGGCTCGCCCTTCGCCATCGTTCTCGACAACAAGGTGCTGTCGGCGCCCGTGATCCGCGAGCCCATTCTCGGCGGCTCCGGGCAGATCTCCGGCAGCTTCACGGTGGAGTCGGCCAACAACCTGGCGATCCAGCTTCGCTCCGGCGCGCTGCCGACCAAGCTCACCATCGTCGAGGAGCGCACCGTCGGCCCGTCGTTGGGCGCCGATTCCATCGACGCGGGCGAGACTGCCTGCCTGATCGGTACGGTGGCGGTGGCCGGATTCATGATCTTTGCCTATGGCCTCTTCGGCCTCTTTGCCGTCATCGCGGTGATGATCAACCTGACCCTGATCGTGGCGGTGATGACGGTCATCGGCTCGACGCTGACGCTGCCCGGCATCGCCGGCTTGGTGCTGACGGTCGGCATGGCGGTCGACGCCAACGTGCTGATCTACGAGCGCATTCGTGAGGAGCTCAGGGGCGGCAAGTCGCCCATATCGGCCATCGACGGCGGCTTCTCCAAAGCTTTCGGGACCATCCTCGACTCCAACCTCACCACGCTGATCGCCGGCCTCGTCATGTTCTGGCTGGGCTCGGGCCCGGTCCGCGGCTTCGCGGTCACGCTTTCGCTTGGCATCTTCGCAACCGTCTTTACCGCCTTCACGGTCACACGGCTCTTGGTGTCGCTGTGGGTTGCCGCGCAGAAGACACGCAAGATCCCGGCGCCGCTCTAAAGAGACAGGAAGCGAAAATGTTCAAGGGCGTCGACTTTTTCCCCCACAACACCAAGCTGCCGGTGATGGAGCTGCGCCGCTACTGCGTCACCATCTCGTGGGTGGCCGCGATGATTGCGCTTGCCCTCATCTTCACCAAGGGCCTCAACTTCGGCATCGACTTCAAGGGGGGGTCGCTTTTCGAGATACAAAGCAAGTCGGGGCCGGTGGACATCGGCAGCCTGCGTTCCAAGCTGAGCGGTCTCGGGCTCGGCGACGTGCAGATCCAGGGCCTCGATAAGGATAACGAAGCCCTCATTCGCGTCGAGCAGCAGCAGGGCGGCGAGACCGCCCAGCAGGACGCCGCCGACAAAGTCCACGACGCGCTGGGCGAGAATATCGAGATCCGCCGCGTCGAGGTCGTGGGCCCCGCGGTATCGGGTGAGCTGAAACAGGCGGGCATCATCGCCGTGTCGCTGGCGATCGTCGGCATTCTTCTCTACATCTGGTTCCGGTTCGAATGGCAGTTCGGCGTGGCGGCGATTCTCGCGCTCGTCCACGACATCATCATAACCATCGGCGTCTTCTCTCTATTGGGCTTCGAGTTCGGCCTGACCGAGGTGGCGGCCCTTCTGACGCTCGCCGGCTACTCCATCAACGACACCGTGGTGGTGTTCGATCGCATCCGCGAGAACTTGCGCCGCTTCAAGAAGATGCCGCTCATCGAGCTTCTCAACATGTCGATCAACGAGACGTTGTCGCGCACCGTGCTGACGGCGTCGACGACGTTCCTCGCGGTGTTGGCGCTCTACATTTTCGGCACCGAGGTCATCCGTGGCTTCTCCTTTGCCATGCTGTTCGGCATCCTGATCGGCACCTGGTCGTCGATCTTCGTCGCCTCGCCGTTCCTGTTGTGGATCGGCGTGAAGCGCGATTGGTCGGGCGCCGTGGCGAAGACCAGGACGGCGGCCGGCTAAGCCTGAAGGCGGCTTTCAGAAAGGGAGCTCGTGCGCCCAGCTCCTGCCCATTATCCGGGCCGCGCGCCCATCGACGCCTACGGCAACGGCGGGTTCCGCTTCGCCGACATGAGCCATCGCGGCTCGTTGCTCATCGTGCCGAGCGGGATCTATGCCTGGGACGCCGCGAGCATGGAGGACGTCACGCCTGAAGCCTGCGCCGCGTTCTTGCGCGAGATGGCGCCGCCCGCTTTCGTATTGATCGGGACCGGGCCGGCACACCAAATGCCGGCCGAGGCCGTGCGCAAGCTCTTTGCCGATGCGCGATTGGGGCTCGAGGCCATGACGACGGGCGCGGCCTGCCGGACCTACAACGTGCTCTTGGCGGAGGGCCGCGACGTCGGCGCCGGGCTCATCGCCGTCGATTGATCACGAGAGGAACGCATGGCAAGGCGGCGTGCTCCCGATGCTGCGTGGGACGCTGCGGTGCGCGAAGCGGCCCGCGCGAGCGAGCTCGATCGCTACCTTGCGGCTCTTCTTGCGCCGCGGCGCGTGCGCGGGGATCTCATCGCGCTCACGGCCTTCCTGGGCGAGGTCGCGCGCATCGGCGAGGTGGTCGCTGAGCCGATGATGGGCGAGGTCCGCCTGCAATGGTGGCGCGACGCGCTGGCCGGCAGGAACAGCGGCGTGATGACCGGCAATCCCGTTGCCGATGCGCTCATGATTACCATCGCGCGCCATGATCTGCCTGAGGACGCGTTTTTCTCCATCCTCGATGCCCGCGCGCGTGATCTCGATCCGCACTTCCCAAAGACCGAGCAGGACCTTGAGGAGTATCTGCGCAATACCGAGGGCACGGCGCTGCGGCTCGGCGCACGCATCCTGGGAACCGGAGCCGGCCAGGCCGTCGACGACGTGCTGTCGGCGGCGGCACAGGCCTGGGGCCGCGTCCGCCTCCTGCGGTCGCTGCCCGCGTCTCTGGCCAAAGGACGCAATCCACTGCCGGTGGAAACACCGCCCGCGCCGTCGGCTGCCGATTGGCAGGGGGCTGCGCGGCCGGTGCTCGATGCAGCGAAAACCTGGCTTAAGGAGGCCCGTCTGCGTGCCACCGTCGCACCGGCGGCCGTTTTACCGGCCATCCTGCCCCTTGCCCTCGTGGAGCCCTATTTGGCGGCTTTGGAAAGGCTTGGTCCCAACATTGCCAGAGAGCGGGCGGACATCTCTCCGCTGACACGAGTATGGCGGCTCTGGCGAGCCAGCGCGCTCGGGCGAGTATGAAGCCTTGGTGCCGCGTGAGCGGAAGGTGACGCATGCTCCGATCGGCAGCCAGGCTGTTGGCGCTGGGCGTAACCACGGCGGCGTTGGCATCCTCAGCCGCGAGCCAGGTGCAGCCGCTTCCCGTACCCGTCATCTCCTGGCACGTGGAGAACTCCTTTCGCTTTTTCACCGATGCGGCCGATACGGAGGTGCACCGCGCGACCTATCTCGCGCTGCCCGACGAGGCCAAGCTGCAGGGCCCTGTGTTGGCGGCCGAACAAGCCTTGAGCGCTCGGCACGAGGCGGGCTGGGCGGCGACCATGTTCCGCAACACCTGCTGGGACGCGCGCACCAACCGCTTCGTGTGTCCCGACGGCGAGGACTACATCAATCCGCAATCGCATCGGGTACTCGCACAGATCGATAATATCGACGAGGCGGCGCGGCTCGACTGCACGTGGCTGACGGCCCCGCACGGGGGCGACTCACCGCGCGGAGAAGCCGTCACCCAGCCCTGCAGCGAAACCGTGCGCTTTGACATTCCCTATCCGGACGGCGCCACCGTCAAGGTGGAGGTCGGCGGACGCGAGATAGCCAGCGCGCAGATCCGCGTGCGCGATCTTCTGATCGTCGGCATGGGAGACAGCGTGGCGTCGGGCGAAGGCAACCCGGACGTGCCGGTGCGTTTTTCTCGAGAACGGGCGGCGAGCTACGGCAAGGACTCGGCGAAGAACGATCTCAGCGGCTATCCGGCCCGCGTCGGGCCTTGGAAGCAGATCGGCGACAAGGCCTTCATCGAGGAGAATCCGCGCTGGAGCGACCAGGCCTGCCACCGGTCGCTCTACTCGCATCAGTTGCGGGCCGCTCTGCAATTGGGCATCGAGGATCCCCATCGCGCCGTCACCTATGTGGGGGTCGCCTGCTCGGGCGCCGAGGTCACCTTCGGCCTCTTCCTGCGCTATACGGGCAATGAATGGGTGCCCAATCCGCCCGACATGTCGCAGATCTCCGCCGTCGCCACGGCCCAGTGCGGCAACCACGGGGCGCCGTTGCAGGATCTGCCCGAGGCCTACCACATGGACGGCACGATCCCTGAGCTGAAGGGTCTCGTGCTGCGCAAGTGCGATCCGCTCAATGCGCGCAAGATCGACCTGCTTCTGCTGTCCATCGGCGGCAACGACGTGGGCTTCTCGCGTCTGTTGGCCAATGCGGTGCTCGCCGATCAATCGCTGCTGCGCAAGCTCGGCGGCTGGATCGGACAGGTGCACGGTCTCAGCGAGGCGAGCGCCCAGCTCGATGCGCTCATTCTGCGCTACAAGTCGCTAAACCGGGCCATTCACTACATTCTCCACATCCCCTGGGAGGAATCCGATCGCGTGATCCTGACGGACTACCCGGGCCTTGCACTTCTGGGCGACGGCAGCGAGGTGTGTCCTGACGGGCGCGGCGGCATGGAGATTCTGTCCGATTTCAAGATGAGCGAGGCGAAGGCGCGCGTCGGCACCTGGATCGCCGATAAGCTGCATCGCGCCATGAAGGACGCGGCCGAGGAGTATCACTGGACGTTCGTCGACAGCCATCGCCGCGCGTTCATCGGGCGCGGTATCTGCGCGGGCACGACCTACGACGGCGCCACGATCACCGACGATCTGCGCCTGCCGCGCAAGACGGAGGCCGGCTGGCGTCCCTACAACCCGGCCGACTACAAGGCGTATGCGTCCCGCCAGCGCTGGTTCCGCACGCCCAACGATGCGTTCATGACCGCAAACTTCCACGTGGCGGCGTCGATCTTGCAGAAAGTCCTGAAGCTCGATGCCCTGTCGTGGTTCCAGCTGGTGCTGGCCGCGACCTACTCGGGCGCCTTTCACCCGACCGCGGAAGGTCAAGCCGCGATGGCCGACGCCGCCGTTTTCAGCGCGCGCGCCGTGCTCAAGAAGTATGGGCAGGGCCCTGACGCCGTGCGCCCGCGCGCACAGGCAGATACGCCCGGGGGCGGTGCCGGTCCCTACGTGCAATAGACGGTCCTTGCTCCGGTGCCTCGGTGCCTACTCGGCGGCGGCTGGTGCGGCGCGCGCCGTAGTGAGCCAGCCCTCCAGATCGGCGAGGGCGCGCTCCGCAACCGCGCGCTTCTTTGCGCGCGTCCTGTCCTTGCCCTTGAGGCGTTTTCCGTCGGCATCGTGCTCGGGCGTTTCTATGGGCGGCAGTAGCCCGTGGTTGATGTTCATGGGTTGGAACGAGCTGGCAGCGCCCGGAGCGAGCAGATGGCCACCCGTGATGTGCGCCAGCAGCGCGCCGAGCGCCGTCGTCGGCGGTGGCGGCATGCACGCGCGGCCTGATCGCTCCGCAGCCGCGAAGCGTCCGGCGACGAGGCCGATGGCGGCGCTCTCCACGTAGCCCTCGACGCCGGTGATCTGCCCGGCAAAGCGCAGCCGCGGCATGGCCTTCAAGCGCAATTGAGCGTCGAGCAGCTTGGGACTGTTGAGGAAGGTGTTGCGGTGCAGGCCGCCCAGGCGCGCGAACTCGGCCTCCTGCAGACCCGGGATCATGCGGAAGATGCGCACCTGCTCGCCGTGCTTGAGCTTGGTCTGGAAGCCGACCATGTTCCACAGCGAGCCAAGCGCGTTGTCCTGGCGCAGTTGCACGACCGCATAGGGACGCGTGCCACCCTTGTGCGGGTTGGCGAGACCGACCGGCTTCATCGGACCGAAGCGCAGCGTATCGCGGCCCCGCTCGGCCATGACCTCGATGGGCAGGCACCCGTCGAAATAAGGCGTGTCGGCTTCCCACTCCTTGAAGCTCGTCTTCTCGCCCGATAGCAGCGCATCGAGAAAGGCCTCGTACTCCGCCTTCGTCATGGGGCAGTTGAGGTAATCGGCGCCGGTGCCCGCCGGTCCCGACTTGTCGTAGCGCGACTGAAACCAGGCCGCAGAGAGATCGATCGACTCGCGGTGCACGACGGGAGCAATCGCGTCGAAGAAGGCGAGGTCCTCCTCGCCCGTCAGGGCCTGCACGGCCCGGCTCAAGCTTGCCGAGGTCAGCGGCCCCGTGGCGACGATCACGCTCTCCCAACTCTCCGGCGGCAGCCCGGCGATCTCTGCGCGCTCGATGGCGACGAGAGGATGCTCGCCCAGACGCTGCGTGACCTCGGCGGAGAAGGCGTCGCGATCGACGGCCAGCGCGCCGCCGGCCGGAAGCTTGTGGCGATCGCCGGCACCCAGGATGAGCGAGCCTGCGCGGCGCATCTCCTCGTGCAGGAGACCGATGGCGCTCGTCTCCCAGTCGTCGGAGCGGAACGAGTTGGAGCACACGAGCTCGGCAAGACCATCGGTCTTGTGCGCGTCGGTCATGCGC
>CAYUBZ010000064.1:0-10171 GCA_964443205.1 uncultured Hyphomicrobium sp.
GGCTATGAGCAACACCGACGAGTTCTGCAACCGCGCGGAAGTGTGCGAGGCGCTCGACGATTCCCCGCAGAACCCGAATATCAAAGAGACCATCGGCGACATCATCAACGCCCGCTATCACCGGCGCGACGTCATGCGCGGTATGCTGGGCGTCGCCGCCATATCCTCAGTCTTTGGCCCCTCCATGCTGCTCGCGGGCTGCTCCGATGACGAGGATGCGGCGGAGAGGTTCCGCTTCACCGAGCTGGAGTCCGGCGTCGACGAGACCCACCATGTTGCCGAGGGCTACGACGCCCAGGTGCTGCTGCGCTGGGGCGACCCGGTGTTCGCCGACGCGCCGGCCTTCGATCCGCGCCGCCAATCGGCCAAGGCGCAGCTGCGCCAGTTTGGATACAACAACGACTACGTCGGTTTCATCCCGTTGGATCGAAGCGGTGACCGCGGCCTCCTGTGCGTGAACCACGAGTACACCAACGAGGAGGTGATGTTCCCGCAAATTCCTCTGCAAGACCCCGCGGCCGGCTTCAAAGAGATGTCCGAGGTCCTCGTGGAGGTGGAGATGGCGGCGCATGGCGGGACGATCATCGAGATCGAGCGCGACGGCAAAACATGGAAGCCCATCCTCGACAGCACCTACAACCGGCGCATCTCGCCGTTGCACACGGGGCTGGTTTTCGACGGACCCGCGGCCGGCGATGCGCGCCTGAAGACCAAGGCGGATGCGACCGGACGCAGCGTCGTCGGCACTCTCAACAATTGTGCGGGCGGCATCACCGCCTGGAACACCTACCTCATGGCGGAGGAAAACTTTCGCTTCTACTTCTGGGCGGACGCGCCGGCCGAAGGCAAAGAGGTTTGCGCCGGCAAGGAAACCACCAGCGCCAAACGCTACGGGTTGGGCGAGACCAAGCAGGCCTGGGGCAAGTTCACCGACAACCCCAATCTTCGCCGCTTCAATCTCGCCGCCGAGCCCAACGAGCCCAACAGATTTGGATGGATCGTCGAGGTCGACCCGCTGGACCCGGGCTCGACGCCGGTCAAGCACACCGCGCTCGGCCGCTTCTGTCACGAGGGGGCGGAAAGCATCGTCAACAAGGACGGGCGCGTCGTTCTCTATTCGGGCGACGATACGCGCTTCGAGTACGTCTACAAGTTCGTCTCCAAGAACGCCTTCAATCCGGACGATCGCGAGGCCAACAAAAAGCTGCTCTCGGAAGGCACGCTCTACGTCGCCAAGTTTGCAGCCGACGGCAGCCTGGCGTGGCTGCCGCTGGTGTTCGGCGAAGGCCCGCTCACCCCCGACAACGGTTTTGACAATCAAGCCGACGTCCTGATCGACGCGCGCCTTGCCGCCGACAGGCTCGGGGCCACCTGCATGGACCGGCCCGAGGACGTGCAGCCCAACCCCGTCACGGGCCACGTCTACGTCGTTCTGACCAACAACAAGAAGCGCTCGGCCGACGAGGTCGACGCGGCCAACCCGCGCGCCAAGAACATCTTCGGCCACATCATCGAGATGATCCCGCCCGACGGCGACCACGCGGCCGAGACGTTCAAGTGGAACATTCTCGTCAAATGCGGCCCGAAGGACGGGGACGCCGGGGCCTCCTGGCATGCGGAGACCTCCGAGAGCGGCTGGTTCGCCAACCCCGACAACCTGGCGGTCGACGCCGACGGCCGCCTTTGGGTGGCGACCGACCAGGGTGGCGGCTGGCCCAAGACCAAGAAGGCCGACGGACTCTATGCGCTCGAAACCGGTGGCACCAAGCGCGGAAAGTCGAAGCTGTTTTTCCGCTGCCCGGTGGGCGCGGAGATGTGCGGCCCCTACTTCACGCCGGACCAGGAGACGCTGTTCGTCGCCGTGCAGCATCCCGGCACCGACGGCACCAAGTCCTACGAGCGGTTCGGCCGCGCCTCGACGTTCGAGGATCCCGCGACGCGCTGGCCGGACTTCGACGACAAGATGCCGCCGCGACCCTCGGTGCTCGCCATCACCCGCAAGGGCGGCGGCAAGATCGCCTCCTAAAGGGCTAACCTGCCCGTCGCCTCGCAGCTCAAATTCTGCCGCACATGACAATTTCAGTGCCCTGCGGAACAGCAGCGCTTGACGCAGCCAGCGAAAACGCCGCGCTGGCGACGTCCGATTGCCGGACGATCTGCTGACCTTTTGAGAATGCGGGGTGGGCCCATGTCCGGTCTCTCGATCCGAAACCTTGATCACGCTGATGCCGCGCAGGCGCTGGCACTTCTGGCCGGAGCGCGCGACGAGACCATGGTTCTGCGCTCCAATATTCGCCACAGCGGCTTTGTCTATGAGGGGAAGCCGCGGCAAGCTAAGTATTGGGGGGCGTTTCTCGCAGACAGGCTCGCCGGCGTTGCTGCGCTCTGCTGGAACGGCATGGTGGTCGTCTACGCACCCTACGGCCTGGAGGCGCTGCTCGCTGCCATCCTCGCGGAGGCTTCGGAGAACGGACCCCACATCACGGGCTTGAGCGGACCGACTCAGCAGCTGTACCGCGCACGCAGCGTGCTCGCTATCACGGACAACCCCGTTCTGCACGATGTCGACACTGGCCTGTTCGCGGTGAATTTGGACGCGTTGCGGCTTCCGTCCTCACTCGACGCTCCCAACATATCGCTGCGCCGTCCCGGCATGGGTGACCTATCGGTGCTCGTCGACTGGGACATCGGCTTTCGGATCGAAGCGCTTGGAGAGTTGGACGCGGAGCGAAAGCGCGACGCGATCGAACGTGCAACCGCGCAGCGCCTGGAGATCGGCGCCAATCACATCTGGGTTCTGGAGTGCGACGGCAAGCTGGTCTCGCGGAGCATGATCGGCGTAGCGCTCCCTGACATGGTGCAGGTCGGCGGCGTATGGACGCCGCCCGACGAGCGCGGCAAAGGCTATGGGCGCGCGGTCGTTGCCGCGAGCCTGCGCAAGGCTAGGGCACAAGGCGTTCGCCGCGCGGTTCTCTTTGCGCACGACGCCGGTGCGATCCGCGCCTACGAGGCGATCGGTTTCGAGAAAGTGGGGCGCTACACGCTGGTGACGCTGGCCGAGCCGTTCGATCCGACGCGGCGTCAACGCGCGCTCAATGCGTCATCGCCTCGTCGCCCCAGAGCTGCTTAATCCGCGCGTCGCGGCCGCAGGCGTGGCGATAGTAGGTGTACTGCAGCGCGTGCGTGTTGTGATAGTTCTGGTGGTAGTCCTCGGCGGGCGTGAAGACGCCCGCGTCGGCGATCTCCACCGCGATCGGCTGAGAGAAGCGACCGCTCTTTTCTAGCGCCGCCTTGCTCTCCTCGGCGAGCTTTCGCTGCTCGGGTGTCGCGACGAAGATCACAGGCCGGTATTGGCTGCCGCGGTCGCAGAATTGGCCGCCGCCGTCGAGCACGTCGGTATGGCGCCAGTAGTAGTCGAGTAGCTGATTATAACTCACGACCTTGGGGTCGAACTTGAGCTGCAGGGACTCGGCGTGGCCGGTATTGCCCATCGAGACCTGCTCGTAGGTGGGGTTCTTGGTCTTGCCGCCCATGAACCCCGAGATCGTCTCCTTGACGCCGTCGACCTTGTCGAAGTCGGACTCCGTGCACCAGAAGCAGCCGGACGCGAAGGTCGCGGTCTCCAGCCCTTCTTGTGGCACGGCCGTGGTCGGTGCCGCATTGGGCGTCGACTGCGCAAAGAGCAAGAGCGCCCCCCCGGCGAGAACGACAAGTGCGATCAGCAGTGTGGCGAGGCGTGTCATGGGCTTGTCTCGTTGTTAGAGCTCGTTGTCAAAGGATGTGGGCTTCGAAATATCGCAACGCCACGCCGATGGCGACGAGGGCGAGGCCGATCCAGATGGCGACGATGACGAAAGCGGCGGCGTGGTTGGTCGGGCGCTTGCCCGCGTCGGCCGCGGTGGCGCGATGCTCGGCGAGGATGTCGGCGGGGATCAGCCGCACGGCCAGCACGATCCCCAGCGGCACGATGATCAGATCGTCGAGATATCCGATCACCGGAATGAAGTCAGGGATCAGGTCGATGGGGGAGAGCGCGTATGCGGCGACGGCGAGTGCCACAGCCTTGGCGTACCAGGGCACGCGCGGATCGCGGGCCGCGAGATAGAGCGCATGCACGTCGCGCTTGATCTCGCGGGCCCAGTCCTGCAGGCGGGCACGCATCGCTCGGTCTCTCGTTATGGCCGCCACGCCTTGCGCCTCTTAGCCGGTCGACTTGTCGGTCTTGGGCACGAACTTCATGGCGACGCCGTTCATGCAGTAGCGCAGCCCGGTTGGCGGAGGACCGTCGGGGAAGACGTGACCCAGATGTCCGCCGCAACGGCGGCAATGCACTTCGGTGCGGGTCATGAAGAAGCCCTTGTCGACCGACTCTCCGACAGCGTTGTCGAGCGGCTTGTAGAAGCTCGGCCAGCCGGTGCCGCTGTCGAACTTCGCCTCCGACGAGAAAAGCGGCAGGTCGCAGGCCGCGCACTCGTACGTGCCGGCTGCGTAATTCTTGTCCAGCGGGCTCGTCCCGGCGCGCTCGGTCCCGTGCTCGCGCAGCACGTAGTACTGCTCGGGTGTCAGGATCTTGCGCCACTCCTCCGGCGTCTTGGTGATCTCGAAGGTCGTATCGGTCGTTGCGCCCATGGTCTCCTCGTTGGCGTGAGTGTCCGCGATCCGCAGGCCTGCCGCGGCGGCGACGAGGCCGATGCCGGCGAGGCCGAAATTGCGTCGGGTCAGCATAGGGTATCTCCCAAGTCTCAATGCTTAATGGGGCGGGCCCTTTGGGGGCCTTGGGGCCTTGCGAAGCATGTGCGAAGCCCGTCGTTCCTGGATACGCTGCTGCGGCTGTTTCGTTACAGGGTTCGGGGTGCGCGGGGTTCACGAGTTCGTGGGTTTTTGCGCGTTTCTCCCCCTCCATATGGCGGTCCGAGCCCTGCTCCTCAATGGAGCCTGTGGCGCCCTGGCAGCAATCCTCCCCCATCAGCTTTGGGGCGTCGTTTGGGGGCGTCGACGCTGCCGGGCAGTCGTGCCATCAATGCGCCGATGCGAGCGCCAGCCGCGGTCTAATTG
The DNA here is from genome assembly GCA_964443205.1 of uncultured Hyphomicrobium sp. Classification (GTDB taxonomy): domain Bacteria; phylum Pseudomonadota; class Alphaproteobacteria; order Rhizobiales; family Hyphomicrobiaceae; genus Hyphomicrobium_A. The sequence goes on from CAYUBZ010000064.1 coordinate 5,056, forward strand.
CGGGAGATTGCCCGCACACGTTACAAGGCCCGCACATCTCACAAGGAATGGCCGTGACCACACCTGCGATGATTGAGCCGTTTGGAACCTACCCGCCCAACCGTCTACAGGACGTGGTTCGCGACATCGGTGGCCGCCTGCCGATGAACTGGCCGGGCTTGCGGTTTTCGGGCTGGCTCCGCGCTTTGCTGCAGGCGACGTACCGCCGCCCCATCGACGTGATGGTGCTGGGGCAGCGCATGCGTCTCCACCTCGACAACAACGCCTGCGAGCGCCGCTTGATGGTGACGCCGCAGTTCTTCGATCCCGTAGAACTGCAGATCTTGCGCTCAGAGGTGAGCCCCGGCTACCAGTTCGTGGATCTGGGCGCCAACGTCGGCACCTACGCAATTTTCGTCGGCACGCATGCTGGGCCCGGCGCGCGCATCCTGGCGGTCGAGCCTCAGGAGTCGCTGCTGCAGCGGCTTCGGGAGAATATCGCAATCAACGATCTCGACATTCGGATCGCGCCCGTCGCGGTGGGCGATCGCGAGGGCACGGTCGAGTTCGCCGTCGATACCAACAACCTGGGCTTCACCTCGCTCAACACCGACCGCAAGGGACGCGGTGAGCGCCGCGTGGTCCGTCTGCCGATGCGCAAGCTGCTCGGGCTTGTCCAAGAGCACGGGTTCGAGCGAATCGACGCCCTGAAGGCCGATATCGAGGGGGCGGAAGACTTGGCGCTGATCCCGTTCATGGAGGAAGCGCCGCGCACGCTCTGGCCCAAGCTCATGATCCTGGAGAACAGCGCAAGCGAGTGGCGGCGCGATTGCGTGGCTTACCTGCTGGAGCGCGGCTACACTCGTGTTCCGGCACATAGTGGCAACGTCGTGCTCCGGCGCGCGGCCGATTGAGCCGCATCACGGCGTCATGCGGACGGCCTTGTCGAGGACGATCTCCTCCGGACTCATGCTGCATGCGAAGGCCATCACCTCCACGCCGGCGGCGACAGCCAACCGAAATGCCTCGGCATAGGCGGGATCGAGGTCGCGTGCGAGCGCGAAGCGCTTGGCGTCCCCGCGCTGGATCAGAAAGAGCATGACTGCACGGTGCCCCTCCGCCACCATCTGGCTGAGCTCGCGCAGATGCTTGACGCCGCGCGCGGTGACGCAATCGGGAAACTCGGCGACGCCGGCTACGCGCATCAGATGCACGTTCTTGATCTCGACGTAGCAGCGTCCCTTCTTGGCGTCCTCCAGGAGAATGTCGATGCGGCTCGCCTCGCCGTACTTCACCTCGCGGCGTAAGGACGAATAGCCTGAGAGCTTCTTGATGCGCCGCGCCTCGATCGCCTCGGCGACGAGCCGGTTCGGGTGACCGGTGTTGATGCCGACCAGCGAGGCACCTTGCCCCAGGTCTGCCTCGACCATCTCCCAGGTGTGCGGGTACTTGCGCGTTACGCTGTCGCTCGTCGACAGCCAGACCCGCGCGCCGGGCGAAGCGAGCCCCAGCATGGATCCCGTGTTGGGGCACGTCGCCGTGACGGTCGCGCCTGAATCGAGGGCGACGTCGGCGAGGAAGCGCTTGTAGCGCTGCAGCAGGCGCCCGCGTTGCAAGGGTGAAGGGAATCGCATGGGCTCAAGCCTAGGATCGCCGCCGCGGGCTTCGCAATATCAAATCGGCGTCTGCGCGATCTCGCCGGCTTCGGCTCCCGGTGCTAGACCTTCGAGCCGAGCTGAGAGAGCAACGGAGGAGAGTGTGGCGGGCGAACCCATCGTCACGGCTGCGGCGCTGGTGATCGGCGACGAGATCCTCTCGGGCCGTACCAGGGATCAGAACATCAACTACATCGCCGCGCATCTGACGCGCGTCGGCATCCGGCTCAAGGAGGTGCGGGTCGTCGCCGACGACGAGGAAGCCATCATCGCGGCGGTCAACGATTTGCGCGCCCGCTACAGCTACCTCCTCACCACCGGCGGCATCGGGCCCACGCACGACGACATCACCGCCGACGCCATCGCCAAGGCGCTGGGGGTGGCCATCGGCATCGATGCGCGCGCGCGCGCGTTGTTGGAGGCGTACTTCGCCAAAAGAGGCGTCGAGGCGACGCCGGCGCGCCTCAGAATGGCGCGCATCCCCGAGGGTGCGACGCTCATTCACAATGCGATCTCGGTGGCGCCGGGCTTCATGATCGCCAACGTCATCGTGCTCGCCGGCGTGCCGGAGGTGATGCAGGTGATGCTCGATGACGTGATGCCGCATTTGGCGACCGGCAAGACATTGCAGACCGCGACCATCAAACTTCCACGCGCCGAGGGAGACGTGGCCGATCTGTTCGCTGAACATCAACAGATGTTTCCCGATGTTGCGATGGGAAGCTATCCGTCGTTCACCGAAGGCCGCATCAGCACGCAACTCGTTCTGCGTTCGACAGATTCACAGCGGCTCGCCGCGGCGAGAGACAGCCTGGTGCTTAAGCTTAAGGCCCACGGACTTCTGTAGCGCGTTAGCGGCCAACCGTCGCAGCGGCGCCTTCACGCATCGACCTGCCACTTTGTGCACGTTTCTTGCTGCTCCTTGCACCGCATGCGGGGGACGCTCGTGACGAAACGAAAACGTTTCGCGAGCGTTTGCTGCGACAGGTAACAAGAAAAAAAACGTGGAGTGAGTGATGGTGTCGAGGAAAATTCGCCGGGCGAAGCGCGTTCGCCTGGTACGCATCGCGCTGAGTGCGTCCGCACTTGCTGCGATGGTCCTTCCCGTCAAGATGGTTGCGCCGGCCGAGGCCAAAACGCCCGGCTCGACGTATTGCTACTCCGGGACGTGTCACCGAGTGATGACGATCGCGGAGACGCGGGCGCTCGAGGGCGTCGAAGAGTCGATCGTCGCATCGCACTACGACGATTGCAGCCACGACAGCTACAATCCGTGCGGTCTCACCTCGTCGGGTGAAAAGTTTCATCCCGACCGGCCCGACAATGCGGCAAGCCCCATCTATCCCGACGGCACGATGCTGCTCGTCTGGAACCCGGAGACGGAGCGTGCGCTGGTGGTGCGCGTGAACAACGCCGGCCCCTACTGGGGCGATCGCAAGCTCGATCTGTCGCGGGCGGCCGCGGAGAAGCTCGGCTTCGACGGCAAGGGCGTCGCCAACGTGCGCGTGCGCGTCATCAAGGCGCCCGAGCCCGAGGAGGCGACCTACGTCGCAAACCGCAACTATCCGCCGGTGCCCGGCGATATCGGCGAATACGGCAGTCTGCAAGACGCGCGGACGGGCATGGCGGCGGCGCTGGCATTGCAGGCATCGGCGGGCTCGCCACTGGCGCCGGTCACAACGGCCAACGCATTTGCCAGACCTGGCCGGCCGGCCGCGGAGCTGCTCGTCGCGGAAGCCCCGCAGGCGCTGGGTCGCGTTTCCGCCACGATCGCGTCCCTAGAGCCTGAGCAACAGGCTGCACCGCTGAGCTTGGGCGCCCTGTTGGCCCAGAGCCTCAAGACCTCCTCGTACGCGACCGCGCAATCGAGATGGCGGACCGCCTCGCTCAGCTTGGAGCGCGGGGTGAACCAGAGCGCCTGGGACGGGGACCTCGACGAGACGGCGCCGGTGGCCGATAACGCTGCGGACGAGGAAGCAACGGAGGACGCGACAGCGGCCGTTGTCGCAACTGCCGTTCCGGCGCCGCAGCCTGCTGTGAGGCCCGCTACCTCGGAGACAACAAAGGCAAAAGAAGAGAAGGTCGTCGCTGCCAAGGAGCCGGCCCGCAAGAAGCAGCGCGCCGCCCGCCGCGACAGGCAAGAAAAGGTCGCATCGGCCTCGCGCCGCTCGCGCAAGTCGCGGGCGCGCAACGAGCAGCGCCGCCAGCCCACCCGCACGGCCGACGCGGAACGCAACTACGCGCGGGAACGCGTGGCCGATTCCGGCGAGAGACGCGAGTCGTGGGGCGGGAACCGCAGCCGCAACACGCAGCAGCTCACGACCATGGGCCTGAGGGCGCAGTCGTCGTCGACGCTGTAGGGCGCATCCTCGTCTAGTGCATGGGCAGTTCGGGGGGCAGGCTTAAGGTCGGCTCGCCGTCGCCCTTGCGCTCGACGAACAGATCGAACTCGGCCTCCAGCGCGTCGAGGAAGGTCGCGACCAGATCGAGCAGCACGCCCAGCGGCACGCGCCGCGCCACCAGAAACCGGTCACCCGCTGCAATGGGCGCGGTGTCGGGGAGGCCCGGCGCATCCCGTGCGATGAGCCCGCGGCTTCTGAGATACGCCGTCAGGTCATCGCCGGTGTCGAAGTCGACAGCGGTGCAATCGCCGCATTCCGCCACCGCGTCGACGAGGGTCGCGGTGCCTGCATTATAGAGGCGGGCCAGGGTGCCGAACTGCTCGTCCTCCAATCCGACCTGCGTTGCCCACTCGCGCGCCTTTAACAGGCGCGAGATGAGCGCCAGCTCGAAGGTTTGAATGCGCTCCACGGCGGCGCGCTGGCCCGCGCGGATCGCCTGGATCTCGGCGCTCGCGCGCGGCGGCGCCCCCCGCCAAACGTAGAACACGTTGGCCAGGTCCTCGCCGGCCGCAAGCGCGGCATCGAGGTGCTCGGCCAGCATATAAACGCGTGCAGGCGCGGGGCGGGCGAGCGTCAGGGACGCGTCGGACATTAATCCTCCAAGCGGGATGGCGGCTGGACCGGCGAATACTCCTGACGCGGAAACGTCATCACGAGCACCCGCTCGTGCCGCCGCAGGTGTCGCATTTCAGGCAGGTGCCGTTGCGCACGAGCGTGAAGTTGCCGCACTCGCGACAGGCCTCGCCCTCATACCCGCGGATGCGCGCCTCCGCGCGCCGGTCCGCCTCGCGGCCTTTCACCGACACGTCCGTGCGCGTGACCGTGGTGCGCGCGTAGAGGACCTCGGTCTCCGGCTTCAACGCGGTGGCACCTTCGGTGTGCGGGAAGGCCGAGGTCAGCTCGTTCTGCAGGGCGGCCACCGTGTTCGGGCCCTCTGCCGGCTCACGGGCGGGCATGCGCACCACGCCGCCGCGAATGAGGCCGCGCGAAATGAGCTTCTGCGCGGGCTCGCCGAGCGCCAACGCGTCGTCGGTGTCCTCGTCCGACGAGCCGAGCCCGGTGCCGCCCACGATCTCGCGC
>CAYUBZ010000065.1:0-1058 GCA_964443205.1 uncultured Hyphomicrobium sp.
TGCACCGAGCGGTCCGTATCCCCCGAGAGCTCATCGAGCGCGCGCCAAGTCTCGGGCCGCGCTTCAATTCGGCGTCCCACCTCAGGCGCGCTTGCGCGCCGCTTTCGCCTTGGTCGTTCGCTTGCCATTGCTCGACCCCCCGCCGGCTCCCTTGGCTTTGGCCTTCGGTTTCGCCTTGCCGCCCTCGCCGATGCTCTTGCGCAAGGCCGCCATCAAGTCGATCACCTTGCCCCCACCCGGCGCAACCTCTTCGTGCGGCGCGACGACCTTTTGCCCCTTCATTTTCTTGTTGACGAGATCGCGCAGGGCTTGCGCGTAGTGGTTCTTGAACTGGTCGGGCGTGAATTTCCCCGACTTGCGCCCGATCAGCTCAACCGCGAGATCGACCATCTCCTTCTCGGGCTTGCCCGTCGGCACCTCGTCGAAGAACTGATCGGGATCTTTCAGCTCCTCGGCGTAGCGCAGCATCTCCATCAACAGCCCGTCCTCGAACGGCGCGATGGCGACGAGCCACTCGCGACCGGCGATCGTAAGTTGCGCGAGCCCGACCTTGCCCGTCTTCTTCAAGGCCTCGCGAATGACGACGTAGCCCTCGCCCGAGTGCTTGTCGGCGGGAGCGATGAAATAGGGTCTTTCGAAGTAGCGTGGATCGATCTCGGCTTCGTCGACGAACTTCACCAGGTCGATCGTCTTCTTGCTTTCGAGCTTGACCGCGTCGATCTCGTCGGGGTCCAGCGTCACGTAGGTGTCGTGGTCGACCTCGTAGCCCTTGACGATGTCGGCGTTGTCGACCTCGCCGATGCCCTGCACGGTCTTGGTGTAGTTGATCCGGCGGCCTGAGGGCTTGTGGATTTGGCGGAAGGAGATCTCGGATTTGCTCTCCACCGCGTTGTAGATCTCAACGGCGATCGAGACGAGGGAGAGGCGCAGGAAGCCTTTCCAGTACGCGCGCGCGGCCATCAGTTGCTCCTGACGAGGGGATGCGGCCTCACTCTATGACGGCAAAGATAGCAAAAGTGTTCCCGCGTTCGGCAGATTTCCCTGCACTGACATTGGGG
>CAYUBZ010000065.1:1158-10070 GCA_964443205.1 uncultured Hyphomicrobium sp.
TCGCCCCTTGTTTTCCGGCAATCCTCCAATTAACCATATGCTCTATTTTCGGCGCATTTCGATCGTCTTACTAAGGCTCCGCGTTGCGGGGCGCGGGGAGCGCGTGAAGGGGTTGACGGCATGAATGAAGTAGCTCACGTCGCCGCAGGACGTTCCTCTCCGGGCTTGCGTTACAGAGACGTCGGCGCGGCCATAAAATGGCTGTGCAGCACGTTCGGTTTCGAGCTGCGATCCTCCGTGAAAGACGACAACGGCCGCGTGACCTACGCGGAGCTCTCTTTCGGAAGCACGATCATCATGGTCGGCGCCGTCAGCGGCTTCGATATCGACGGGTTCATGGCGCAGCCCGACGACATCGGCGGCGCGGAGACGCAATGCTGCTACTACGTCGTCGAGGATATCGACGCCCATTACGTCAGAGCCCGCCGTGCTCGCTGCGAGATCGTCATCGATCTGCAAACCCGCCCCAATGGCACGCGGGCGTTCACGTGCCGCGACCTCGAGGGTCATTTGTGGTGCTTTGGCACCTACGATCCCTACACGAAAGCAGCCGACCGAGCTTCGGCAGCGAAGGGCAAGGCGCTTCCAAGCGTGATCGGCGCCGTGGCGCACCAGCCTGCGGCCAAGTTTCCTGGTCATCTCCCCGGCCGGCTCGCCGCGGGTCTGTCGATGGCGGCGATCGTGTCGGGCATCGTCGCGGTTTGGGCATATGGCGAGGCCTGGCAGTCCTCGCGCGAGGCGGGCGCGGCGCCGGCGGCCTTGATCGGCCCGGAGCGCATGCTCGGCAAGGAGCTGGCCGGTCCGACATTTCAGCGCGCGATCAAAGACGCGCGGCGCCGCTTAGCGTTCGAGCGCAAATCTCGGCGCGCGGCCGAGCGCGCTTCCAAGTTGGCGCAAGCGGCGGCCGCGCAAGAGCGCGCCCTGAGGCTTTCGGCCGAGCAGACGGCCAAGCAGCTCGCCGACCAGCTGGCGCGGGCGCAGCAAGCCGCGGACGAGGCCCAAAGCGCCGCCAGCAAGGCACAAGACAAGCTCGCCAAGGAACGGACCGCCAGCAAACCCAACGCGAACGTCCGCCTCATTCGCGAGGTCGAGGAGGCCCAGCGGGCCGCCGCCGACGCGCGAGCCGAGCTCGCACGGGCTGAAGCGGCCAAGGCAGCCGCCGAGCGAGAGGCGAAAGAGACGCGCGCGCGGCTGACGTTCGTCAGCCTCAATGCCAAGAAAAACTCCGAGCAGGCGATCTCCGAAATCCGTAAGCAGATGCTGGATGAGAAGGCCGCGCGCGAGGAGGCCGAACGCGAGGCCAGGTACGCTCGCAACGAGCTTGCGAACGAGCGACGCCTGAAACAGGCCGCGTGGCACAACGTCGAGCTGCTAAAACGGCGGCTGGCGGCGGCCGGAGTGAAAGTGACCGGACTATCGGCGCCCAAGAGGGTGGCCAGGAAGAAGACCTACGCTGTGCCCAAGCCCGTCGCCGCGACCCCCCCGTCGTCCCAAAAGGGCTGGAGCCTTTATGGCGGCCCCGTCTTCGTGAAAGATACCGGAGCGCCTTGAGCCGCCATCGGCTGCAGGGAGGTGTACGGACAGCGTCGCAGGCGCGCCCAACCTCTTGAAGCCATTGACTTTGCCTGAAAACGCTAGGTGTGCGCTCGCGGAAGCGGGCGAATCATCTTAAATTCTGTCCGTCTCCTGGATCCTGGCCTACACGGTCAGCTCTGAGCCCCGGCTGCCATCCGGGGCTCGTTCTTTAATAGAACTCTGGATCGGCACGGCGGGCCGCCGGAAACAAAAGAGCCCGGCACAAGGCCGGGCCCAAGGCAGTCCGATCACACCTGCTGGTCGTGGTGGCAAGAATTGACGCCAGCGGGAGCAACTGATGACGGGCGTAGTTGTGGTTGATGGCGAAAATCAGTCGCCGCGCAGCACAATGTACCGAAACCATCAATGGACGTAGATGCGCGCGGCATGACAATTCTTCACGGCTCGCTCCTGCTCCATTCCACTGGCTCTTGCCGGGAGCGCCGCGATATGGCACTCGACGGACGCTTGACCGCAGCCCTCGTCCCGGCAGGAGTAAGTCATGGACCTCAAGACCATTCTCATCGTCGCTCTGGTCGTGGCCGTCGCCGTCCTCGGCTACCTCTATTACGAGAGCCAGCAGAGCGTCGTGCGGATCGACGCGCCGGGCTTCAAGCTCGAGGCGAAGTAGGCGCGCGCCCGCCAAATCTTTGGCGGATCGACGGGAATCTTGGGCATTTGCAGCCGCGCGCGGGGCCTTGAACGCGCGCTGTCGCCCCGTGAATAGGGCGACGCAACGCCACTAGTCCTGTGCCCCATATGCCATGGCGCGGCGGCGCACCCTACATTACCATTGTACTCACAACGCCGTCCCGGCGTGCACGCTTGAGCGGGGCAGAAAATCCATGCCGACAGACACCGAGCTGCTTGCCGTCGAACGCGTTGATGCGTCCGCGGTCCATGTGGAGATCGCCTCGGTCGCCACCGCGGTCCCCCAGCACGTGGTCACGCAGGAGGACGCCAAGTTTCGCGCCCAGAAGGTCTACCCGCAATACGCCCGCCTCGAGGCGCTCTACACCAACACCGGCATCGACACGCGCTATTCCGTCGAGCCGGTGCCGTGGCACCTGACCACCCACACCTGGGAGGAGCGCAGCGAGGTCTACCAGCGCAACGCGCTCGACCTGTTGGAGCAGGTCGCAAAGCAGTCGATTGCCGAAGCGGGGCTCGTCCCCGGCGACATCGACGTCATCGTCACCAACACGATCACCGGGCTGGCGATCCCCAGTCTGGAGGCGCGCCTGATGAACCGCATAGCCTTCCGCCCCGACGTCGAGCGGCTGCCGATCTTCGGGCTGGGATGCGGCGGCGGCGTCGGCGGGTTCGCCCGCGCCACGCGCATGGCGCAAGCGCGCCCCGGCACCAACGTGCTCTTCCTCACGGTCGACCTGTGCTCGCTCTGCCTGCGCGTCAACGACCCGAGCCTGGCCATGTTCGTCTCGGCGGCGCTGTTCGGCGACGGCGCGGCCGGCGTCGTGCTGCGCAGCCATCACGGGGATGGACGCGGAAAGGCTGCCGCCCGCGGCCGCGTGGGCGCCCAGGGCGAATACTTCTGGTCCAAGACCGAGCACATCATGGGCTGGGACATCAAGAACGACGGCTTCGGCGTCGTCTTGAGCCCCGAGCTGCCGGCGCTCATGCGCGAGCGGCTCGGCGAGGCGCTCTTTCCCTTCCTCGCCCGCGAGGGCCTGTCGCTGCAGGACTTCGACGGCTTCCTGCTGCACCCCGGCGGCAGCAAGGTCTTGGAGACGGCGGAGGATTCACTCGGGCTGTCGCGCGACCAGATCCGCTACTCCTGGCAGGTGCTCAAGGAGTACGGGAACATGTCCTCGGCGACGGCGCTCTTCGTGCTCAAGGCGGCGCTCGCCGACGGCGCGCACGGGCGCTACCTGCTCGCCGCCTTCGGGCCGGGATTCTCCGCCTACTTCGTCATCCTCGAGCTGTAGCCGCGCTGCGGCACCGGGCCGGTCAACTCGTCGATGCCCTTGAGGCGCGTGCGGCTGGCAACAAGCCCGGCAAGCGATGGCAGCGCCGCGATCGCTGCGACACTGAAGGTGCGCGACAGCTCCGACTTGAAGGTGGCATCGAGGCCCCGCGCCCAGAGGAACTGCGCGCGGGTTCGCGCCAAGAACTCCCTTTGGAAAGCGCCCGCCGGCTTGCCGCCCAGCACCGCCTGCGCCGCCGCCACGCCCGACGACAGGGCCAGCGACGTCCCATCGCCCGTGAACGAAGGGATGACCGCGATCTGATCGCCCACCGGGAACACATTGGGCGCGATTGTGGCATGGCGCCGATACCCGTACGGGATGCCGGACACGGCCGCAGGACGCGCGGACAGGAAGCGGGCGCCAAGCAGCAGATCGCCGACCGCTGACGACTGCCGCGCGATGTAAGCGAGGTGCGCCCTCCAGTCGGGGCCGAGCTCGCGCATTCGGCACGCATCCATGAGCCAGCAGATCGTCGCGCTGCCGTCCTCCACGGTACAAGCGCCGATGTAGCCCCCGCGGTAGCTCGCGAGCTGCACGATGCCGCCCAGCGCGCGGGCGGCATGCGGGGTGAGCGATAGCTGCACCTTGAAGGCGGTCATGGCGCCGGGGTCGCGCGGCCACCCCCTCAAGTTGTGCTTGCCCGTGGCCAGCGCCGCGCATCCCGAACGGAAAGTCTTTCCCCCCGCCCGCACGCGGACCATTTTCCCGTCGGCGGCGAGCGCCGTGACGGCTTCCCCGCGCATCACCTCGGCACCGGCCGTCTGAGCCGCGCGCAGCAGCGCTTCGTCGAGCCGCAGCCGCGACAGGCCGGCGGCGGCAAAGGGGAGATCGGCGGCCGCCCACCGCTCGCCTGAGACGAGCCGCAGCGTGGCGATGCCGGCAGCCCCCAACGCGGCGGTGTCGAGCCCGAGGTAGGCCAGAAGCTCCTGCGCTTCCCGGCTCAGGAAATCGCCGCACACTTTGAGAGTCGGCGCCGGCGTGCGCTCGATGACGGCGACGCGCGCACCCTGGCGCGCCAGCTCGAGCGCAAAGGCCGAACCGGCCAGTCCGCCACCGATCGCAATGGCATCGTAATCCCCCATGAATCGATTACGGCACGGAGGCGTCGCGGAGGCAATCAAAGCGGAGCGGCAAACGCTAGGATTATGCCGCGTTGTGCCTCTTGTGCCCCAACCGCCGGTCGATCCCCACGAGTGCGAGATCGAGCAGGAGGAAGGCAAGGACCAGCCCGGCAATGTTCGCAAGAACCCTGGCGTAGCCGAGGTCGGTGACGTCGACGAACGGGTAGGGATACCACCCGGTCAGCGCGCCGTGGGCCAGCGTCCAGACGGCGTAGAGCGCGGGAAAGCTCAGAGACCCCAAGCCGTTCCGCCAGGCGAGGCCACCCTTCGGCACGAAAAGCAGCCAATCGAGGACGAACAGCGGCGGTGTCACGTAGTGCAGGACCCGCTCGAAGAACAGCGGCCACCCCGCGGCGTCTCCCAAATTGCGCAAAAGCAGGTAGTAGACGACGCCGACGATGATGATGTAGCCGGCGATTGCCGTGCGCACCGAGGGGCGCTTGAGAAAGCGCGCAAGCGCGGACTCCGGCGCGACCAGCGGCAGCAGCAGTGCAGCGGTGGCGAGGATATTGGTGAGGATCGTGAAGTAGCTGAAGAATTTGACGGTGTCGGCGACAAGGGCCGCCCCGCTCAGGCCTCGCACGAAGAACCAATACTGGATGCCGACGGTGAAGACCCCGACGGCGCCCGCGACCGCCCGGTAGGCCGTCCGCGCCGCCTTCGACTTGACCAGAACCACCCCGTCCCCCCGCTTCGATCACTCCTCGCGCCGCTCGGCCAGCGCCGCGTCCTCCAGCAAGATCTTGTAGTAGACGACCGCGCTCCATACGCAGCCGAAGATCACCGCGACCGCGGCATCGCCGAACACCAGCGGCAAAAGAAACGTCTCGGCGATGGTGACCACGTAGTTGGGATGGCGCAGGAACCGGTAGGGGCCCGCGCGCACCACCGGCGCATCGGCAAGCGTGATGATCCGGTGCGTCCAGTAGCGTCCCAGCGTGAAGATGATCCAATACCGCACCACCTGCAGCAGCAGATAAAGCCCGAGCAGCGGCCAGAGGATCGGCGCCGTTGGCGGAATCAACAGGAAGATCGCGGCAATCCAGGCGAGGTGGGTGATGGCGACGACGGGATAGTAGTCGGCGCCCGCCTCGCGCCCGCCCGCTGCCAACAGCCGGCGCGTATTGCGCGCCGAGTAGAGCTCCTCGAGCCCGCGCTGCAGAAGGATGAGAAGCGCCGCGATCTGCGCCGCACCGAAGCTTTGCTCCAACATGGTGTCCTTGGGCGTCCTTGCAGGGAGTGGGGGTGAATCGAACAAGCGCAGCCGCGCGGCGGGATCGCAGTATGCGCCATCTGCCGCCGCACGAAAACGCCGCGGGTCCATATTTGGCCCGCTGCCTCTTTCCGCGCATGGTAATCTTCTTGGATTCCCACAGGATAGAACGTAATGAGGCCCCCGGCGGTTCAGCCACAAGATCACAACATGGCTTCACGCACCCTCAAATGAGCGCCCGGCCCTTCACGCCACCCCCGATCCTTGCGCGCGCCGGTGATCTGCTGGCGCGCTACGACGTGCTCTTCTGCGACGTATGGGGCGTGCTGCACGACGGGCATCATGCCTTTGCCGAGGCCTGCGATGCGCTTCAGCGCTTTCGCGCGGCCGGCGGCACCGTGATCCTCGTCTCCAACGCCCCCGTACCCAAGGAGCGCGTGGCGCTGATGCTCGGTACGCGCGCCGTGCCGCGCGAGACGTGGGACGACATCATCGCATCGGGCGAGATCGCACTCCGTCACATTGCGGAAAAAGGCTACGCGCGCATCTTCGCCATCGGGCCGACGGACCGCGACGCCGCCACGTTCGAGCGGCTCCGCGCCAAGGTCGTCCCGCTCGAGGAGGCACAGGCCATCCTGTGCACCGGCCTCAACGACGACCTCAACGAGACCGCCGACGACTACCGGGCGCTGCTTGGCCGCGCACTGGCCCGCCGCTTGCCGCTCGTGTGCGCCAACCCCGACCTCGTCGTCGATGTCGGCGGGCGCCAATACGTTTGCGCCGGCGCCATCGCCGACCTCTATGAGCGCATGGACGGAGAGGTGTTCTGGGCCGGCAAGCCGCACGCCAACGCCTACGATGCCGCGCGGGCGGCGGCCGAAGGCATCCGCGGCGCGGCGGTTCCCCGCGACCGCATCCTCGCCGTCGGCGATTCCCTGAGAACGGACCTGAAGGGCGCCGACGCGGCCGGGATCGATGCCATTTTCATCGCCTCGGGAATTCACCGCGACGAGACGATGGGGTCGGGCGAGCTTTCACCGGAGAAGCTCGCAATCCTGTTCGCGCCGCCCGCGCCGCCGGCCCTTGCGGTCATGGGCCGCCTCGCCTGGTGAGCGCGACCGCCGTTGCGAACGGCCCGGCTCGAGGCTAGACTCGGTTCGTAACGGGACCGGGGGAACTACCATGCAGCGCAGCGCTTCTCTCGCCTTGGCGGGCGTCATCCTGCTCGCCAACGCAACATCAGTCTTTGCCGACGACACGGGCCTCGCCTATTCGCATGACCTGCGCAAGGAGCACGGCCGGCTGTGCATGGCGGACCACTGGCACTCCGGCTCCGGTGAAGGGCGCTCGAAAGCCGCCGCGCGCAAGGCCGCGATCCGCTCGTGGGCGGGCTTCACCAACTTCGAGTACGGCAGCGCGTGGGCCCGCTTCTCGCGGGCGGCGAGCAAGACCACCCGCTACACCAAGGCGGAGAATGGCTGGAGCGCCTCTGTCGACGCGCGTCCCTGCCGCGGATAGCGCGCAGCCAAGCCCAGGTCCGTTAACATTTGCCGGCAAGCGTCGCTCGCACCGGCTGAGGTGGTGTGCGCTCTGCCGCCCGTAACCGGGGCTCCCGGGGGCCCCTCGATCCCCTCTTTACCAAGCAGTTACCTTAACAGGTGATGCTACGAGCTCTGACGAAACAGAGCCCGGTTAGTTAGTTGGGATCCATGATCCATCACTTGTATCGTTCGAGCTCGCGCACCGTCCGGTTCCCTGAGGAACAGCGGCGTTCGTATCCCTTCGATATATCCCGGGCTACCCAGAAATTAACGGGCACTCGAAGAGGAACGAAGCCAATGACCGCGACATCTGTGAGTTCGAAATCTGTAAAGCTCCGAGGGGCGCTGGTCGCTGCCGTAGCGCTAGGGGCCGCCGTTCTTCCCGCCACGCAGGCGGGCGCCGTCAGCGCCAGCGTGCGCTATGCCTGCGCCGGCGATTATCTCGCGAACTGCAGCGCCTACGATCCTGACAGCTCCGCGACCCGCCGCTGCATGCGCGCGGTCGGATTCAGGCTGTCCAAGGGCTGCCTCAATGCTCTGGTCGCCGCCGGCGAGGTCTCCAGATCCGAGGTCTCGCGCCGCTCCGCCAAGCGCTAAGGGCGCCTCCTTAAGGACCGACAAGAAAGTGGCCGCCGCCCCCCTCCGGGAGCGCGGCCATTTTCCTTCGTGTCCCTTCCTTGAGCTGCATCAAGGCGGCGCGCACCGCGCCGCGGCACGGTCATGGCCCCGACCTATCGGGCAATTGCCGGCATCGATCGAAAGGGGAACCGCCATGAGCTCCAGGAATTTCTCAGCGCTCGCCGCCGTGATCTTCGCCATCGTCGCGGCGCTGCATGTGATCCGCGCCGTCGCGGGGTGGCCGGTCACAATCGACGCGACGTCGGTCCCGATCTGGGCGAGCTGGGTTGCCTGCGTCGTGACCGGCGCGCTGGCGTGGCTCGGCTTTGCCGCCTCGCGCGCGTGATGGATCGAGGCGGACCGCGCCCTTTGTCGCGCTTCTGAGCCGGCACCGGCCATGGAACCTGGGGCGCCGACCTGCTAAGGAGCGCTCCAAACCTCACGCCTGGAGCCCCTATGAGCGACGCCGAAAGCAAGACGCGGATTGACACGGCCGCCCTCGTTCGCCGCTACTACGATGCCTTCAACGCCCAGGACAGCGAGGGCATGCTGGCCTGCCTGACCGACGACGTCATCCACGACATCAACCAGGGCGAGCGGCGCACCGGCAAGGAGAGGTTCCGCGCGTTCAACGCCCGCATGGCGCATCACTACCGCGAGCAGCTGGAGAATATCGCCGTCATGGTGAGCAAGGACGGCACGCGCGCGGCGGCCGAGTTCAACGTCCACGGCACCTACCTGACGACCGACAGCGGGCTGCCTGAGGCCAAGGGGCAGACTTATGTCTTGCCCGCGGGCACTTTTTTTGCGATCCGGGACGGGAAAATCGCGCGCGTCACCACATATTACAACCTGA
>CAYUBZ010000066.1:0-9987 GCA_964443205.1 uncultured Hyphomicrobium sp.
CATGGGCTCGAGGAAGAGCGGCACCGGCAGCGCCCTGGTTCTGCCCAGGCTCATCCGTTGAGACCAACGGACCTTTGGTCTGCTGATGCGAAGAATCTCCTTTGGAATCAACGAACGCCGAGCCCTCAACCTCCAGTCGTCGCAAAGGCGTGCCGTTCGAGCGGGACCCGCCATGGCTCTGGCGCGCGCCGCAGGCGGGGCGAAGTTCGGGTTCCAAATCGTCTCGCGCGATGAGTGCGCCTCGGGGTGCCGAGAGGCACAACCGCAGATGTCGGCTCACGTATTCTGAGATTTAAATCCGCAAGCGGTGATTTACGTCCTTGAAATTGCAGATGAGAGAGTGAAACCTGGCGGGCGGCGCAAGCTTGGCCCCGCAGTGCAGGGCGCGGAGTTGGCTCACATCGGTTCGATCTTCTCCGTATCGTTCCTCTCAATCCTCGCGATTGCGATGACCATTGTCGGCGCAGACGCGACCGGCGAAGGCGTGCGCACGCTCCATCATGCCGCGGGTACAGCCGCCAACCCCGCCATGGTGCGGGGCGCCAACGTTTCCGGTGGAGACTTCGGCACCGTTCCCGGCACCTATGAGATCGACTACACCTATCCGACCAAGGCCGAGGTCGACTATTACGCCGATCACGGGTTCAACGCGCTGCGCCTCCCCTTCCGCTGGCAGCGGGTCCAGCACGACCTTTACGGGGACCTCGATCGCGTCGGTGACGGGACTGGAGACTTCGAGCGCATCCAGCAACTGGTCAAGTGGATCACCGACCGCGGCATGATCGCCATCCTCGACCCGCATGACTACGGCGGCAGAACTGTCGACGGCGTCGCTGCCAAGGTCGGCAGCGCCAAGCTCCCGGCATCCGCACTGGAGGATTTGTGGGTGCGCCTGGCCAACGCCTTCAAGGACAACGGGCGTGTCTGGTTCGACCTCATGAATGAGCCGGCGGACATCTCGGCCGCGGACTGGAAGGCCGTCGCCCAATCCGTGACCAATGCCATTCGCGCCACCGGCGCGCGCAATTTCCTCTTGGTGCCGGGCACCGACTACTCGGGCGCGCACTCCTGGGTTTCGAGCGGCAACGCGGCGCAGATGGCGACATTCGTCGATCCGGCGAACAACTTTGCCTTCGACGTTCACCAGTATCTCGACGCAGACAGCTCCGGCAAAAGTGGTGCTTGCGTTGCCGGTGCCGGAGCAAGCCGGCTCGATCCCTTTATCGACTGGGCAAAAGAGTCACCCGGGCGACGAGGATTCCTCGGCGAGTTTGCCGGCGGAGATCCGGCCGTTCCCGGGCAGGAGCAATGCGCCGTCGAGCTCCCGGCCCTGCTCGCGAAGGCCGAGAGCTCGGGCGTGTTTGTCGGATGGACGGCCTGGGGCGGCGGCGCCTGGTGGGAGCCGTCCTACATCTTTCGTCTAGATCCGGAGGACCGGGCGAGCCCGGAGACGAACTATATGAAGCTGCTGACGCCACGCCTGCAGTGAAGCGCGCGCACATTTGTGCGAGCCATTTCACGCACAACAGCGGCGCATCGAAAGCACTTTGCATTTCCGTAAATCTCTGAATTGGATTGCCGCGCTTTTTAGGCGTTTCTTAAGTAAACAAAGCATTTTGACAAGCCGTATTGTGTCTGACATTAACGCGGGCCTGATAAGAGATCAGCATACGCACGAAGCCTCCATCATCTTGGAATCGATGCGGTGGGATTGGCCTGCAACAGTTCTGCTTGGCAAAGCACGCGAATATGTCGGCATCTGAGTTTCCAACGAGACGAGCTAGAATCGTTTCTGCGCCATCGGGCGTTACCCATTCCGAAGGTACGGAGCCGGAGGAGGTGGTGGACGCCTTGGAGCGCCTAAAGCGGCTCAGCGAGTCGACGGAGACGACTCCGGAGGCGGACGTCCTGCAAGAACCCGAGCGGCCCGGCGAGTCGGCGAGCACGACTGCGTACGTGGGCATCCTGGAGCGCCTGAAGCGGCTCGGCGAGTCGTTGGCGGAGACGACTCCGGAGGCGGACGTCCTGGAGCACCCCGAGCGGACGGGCGAGCCGGCGGAGACGGCTCCGGAGGCGGAGGCCCCGGAACGGCCGGCGCGGTTCAACGAGCCTATGGAGACGGCTGCGGAGCCGTGGACCGCCGAGCACCCGACAGAGCGCGACGAGTCGGTGCACACGGCCTCCGAGACGGAGGCACTCGAGAATCCGACACAAGGCGACGAGCCAGCGGGTGCAACTTCGGAGATGGAGGCGCTCGAGTCCCCGGCACAATCTGACACTCCGATGAGTCCGGCCTTGGAGGCGGATGCTCTGGAGCGCCTGGCGCGACTCAACGAGACCCTGCGCACACGCTCATTTCCCGACACGCCCTCGGTTGAGCCGCAACCGGCTGAGCCGGCGACAGGCACAGTGCGGCGTCGCCGAATTCGCAATATCGTGCCCTCGGGCCGGGTCATCAAATCGATTCTGGCGGTCGTCGTGGCGATTGCATTGGCATGGGTCCCCGTGCAGCGGCTCCTCTCCACGAGCAGCGCCGAGGCTACGATCAATGCCCGGCTGATAAACCTGCGTGCGCCCATCGAAGGCACCGTGTCCGTCGTTGTCCCGACCATTGCCGCGGGAACACTCGTCAAACCGGGTGAGGTCCTGCTGCGACTGACGAACACCCGTGCAGATCGCAAGCGGCTTGACGACATGCGCCGCACAGTTAGCCAGCTCGGCTCCGAATCGAGCGCGCTGAAAAAGCAGCTCGAGAAGTTGCAGGCAATTGCCGGCGATCTGCGCACGCAGAGCGACGCGTTCCAGGAAAGTCGCATCCGCCAGCTCGAGGCGCGCGTCGCCGAGTATACAGCAGAGGTCAGCACGACCGACGCGCAACTGGAAGACGCCGAGAAGTCGCTCAATCGATCGAAGGACCTCAAGGCGAGGGGATACCAGACGCTCGCCACTCTTTTGCACGCGGAACGAGACTTCAAGGTTGCCGGGACCAAGGTCGAGGCCGCGCGCAAACGCCTGGAGAGCGCCAAGATTGAGCTGGAAGGCGCCCGCAAGGGGCTGTTTGTCGGCGACAGCTACAACGATCTTCCCCGTTCGGCTCAGCGCGTCACCGAGGTCGAGCAGCAGATCGCCGACCTCACCAGCCAGCTCGACGAGAAAGAGGGGCGGATGGCGTACCTGGAGAAGGAGGTGACCGCAGAGACCAGCAATTTGGCGAGCAACTCCGTTGCCAACGTCGTCGCCACTGTTCAAGGCCGCATCTGGGAGACTCTGACCGCCAACGGGGAAGAGGTGCGGCAAGGTCAGGATCTTCTGCGCGTCCTCGATTGCGCTGGCGCCGTCGTCACGGCGACAGTCAGCGAGTCCATCTACAACAAGCTTTGGGTCGGACAACCGGCCAAATTCCAACTGCGCGGAATGAGTAAGGAGTACGCCGGCTCCGTGGCCGGCTTGACAGGGCTCACTGTGGCCGGCTCCAACTATGCCATCAACCAGAGCGCGCTCACGCGGGAGCCCTACCACGTCACCATCGCCGTGCCGGAGTTGGCCGCGCGCCAAGATTGCAATGTCGGCCGCACCGGGAAAGTGACTTTCGACACGGCCTCAGGCTCGGGCCCAGGTCTCACCTCCGCGGCCAGGAATGTCCTACAGACCCTGAAACCAACTCTAAACCTCCCATGACCGGAGCGTCGGGCATCACCTACTGGGATGCGTTCGCGCCGGGCCTCGCACTGGTGCTGCTTGCGATCGCAATTCTCCCCTGGCTCAATCGCAACAACACCATTGCGCGCACTTGCGTGGTCGCGATCTGCCTTTTCCTTGGGTGGCGCTACATGCTGTGGCGCATCATGGACACACTCCCGCCCGCAGGACTGACGCTGGACTTCGGCCTAGGGGTCCTCTTCACCGTAGTCGAGTTTCTGTCGATGCTGGGCGCCTCCTTGGCGCTCGTCTTTCTGACGCGCACGCTCAGTCGAAGCAGCGAAGCCGACCGAAATATTCCCTGGCTCAAGTCGCTTCCCAGGCCGCCGCTCGTCGACGTCCTCATCTGCACCTACAATGAGGAGCAGGCCATCTTGGAGCGCACGATCATCGGCGCGCTCGGGATGGACTATCCCAACTATCGCGTATGGGTGTGCGACGACGGCCGGCGCCCGTGGTTGCAGGAGATCTGCCAGACGCTGGGCTGCGGCTACATCACACGGGAAGACAATAAGAACGCCAAGGCCGGCAACATAAACAACGCGCTGCGCCACCTTTCGACCTCACCAGCACTTCCCGACGAGAGCGCCAAGGCCGGAAACATAAATAACGCGCTGCGCCGCCTTTCGACGGCGCCGGTGCTTCCCGACTTCGTCTGCATCCTGGATGCGGACTTCGTGCCCAAGAGGCAGTTCCTCACGCGCACGCTCGCGCTCATGCGCGAGCCGGACGTGGGCGTCGTCCAAACGCCCCAGCATTTCTTCAATCCCGACCCCATCCAGCGGAACCTTTCGCTGGCGCGCGTCTGGCCGGACGAGCAGCGCTATTTCTTCGACATCGTCATGGCATCGAAGGACGCCTGGGGCGGCGCCTTCTGTTGCGGCACGTCCTCGGTGTTGCGCTTTGCACCGCTCATGCAAATCGACAAGTTCCCCACCTCTTCGGTGACGGAGGACTATCTCATCTCGTTGAGGCTTGCCGAGATCGGCTATCGCACCGTGTATCTAAACGAGCCTCTGTCACTCGGCCTGGCGCCTGAGGGGCTGAAGGAATACATCACGCAACGCAGCCGCTGGGCATTGGGCTTCATGCAGATCTGCCGGGGAGCGAACGGTCCCTTTAGTCCGACGTCGCCCGCGTCGCTGAGCGCCCGCATCATGCTCGTCGAGACCTTTCTCTATTGGTCGGCGACACCGGCGTTTCGCATTCTCTCGCTGATCGTGCCGACGGCTTACCTGTTGCTTGGTATCCAGGCTGTCTACACCACCGTCCCCGTTGGAATTTCCTATCTGTTCCCCTTCTTGGCTGTGCAGATAACCGCCATGTCCTGGCTGACGAGAGCCCGCGTGCTGCCCATCATGGTCGACTTGAGCCAGCTGCTTGTCGCGACCGACATCGCAAGATCGGTGGCGATCGGCCTTATCAAACCCAAGGGGCACAAGTTCAAGGTGACGGCCAAGGGCGGCGACCGCAGCGAGCGCTACGTGCAGTGGCCGATGCTGCGAATCTTCCTGGTCTACCTGGCGCTGACGGTCGCCGGAATCGTCTGGGGGTTCGCACTCAATGATATCGGGCCGCTCTCCGACGCAGGCGGCATCGCCCTGTTCTGGAGCTGGTACAATATTATTCTGCTCGTGCTGGCCTGCTTCGTGTGCATCGAGGCGCCACAGCTTCCCGGTAGCGATCGCTTCCGCAGCGAAGGCCACGCCACCCTGACCATTGCCGGGCACAAGCTCCGATACCCCGTTTCGGACGTTTCGGTCACCGGCATCCGCCTGCGCGGCGATCTGCCGGGAAGAGCTAATGAGGCGCCCGTGAAGGTGGAGTTCGACGGTCTCGACGTCGAAGGGAAAATCGTGCGTGCCTACAAGGACGGCTTCGCGATCCAGTTCACGAAATCCAAGGACGCGTACGAGCGTCTCATACGGCACGTCTACGGCGGGAAGTACGGCGGCAAGCATCCCGACATCAAGCCGGCGAACGTGGTGACGGCGATGGTTAATCGGGTCTTTCGCTAGATGGAAGACCAAATGGTAACGCGAAACGCCGATAATTCGGCGCAAGTGGCGTCGGCCCGTGTCACAGCGGCCAGCCCCTCTCCAGCAAACAAATCCCGCGGCCCCGCCAACCCGCAGAGTGCAACGGAATGATGAGCGCCCCCGTCGTCAAGAAAGTCGAAGCCGAGCCGCGCCATTCTGGCGCCCGCAGAGTGCTCGTTGCCGAGGACAGCCCGATCACCCACGACCTCCTGAAGCTGCTCTTGAGCCAGCGCGGCCATGAGGTCGACATCGCCACCGACGGGTTGGAGGCACTGAAAGCGCTGCGCGACAACAACTACGACGTGGCGTTGCTGGATTTCCACTTGCCCCACCTGGACGGGCTGCAAGTCGCCGCGACGATCAAAGCCGAGGCGCATGGGCGCCGCATCCCGAGACTGATCGCCATAACCGCCGACCCCGAAGGGCTGCTGAGCAGCGGGGGGAACTGCGAGAACTTCGATCAAATTCTGCCCAAACCGCTCGACATCAACCAGGTCGGCAACGTGGTCGAGAGCCAGGCGGACATCGGCGACCGCCAGGTACAAGCAGAGTATCACGCACCTGCAGCGGCGGCCGTCGCTCCGACGCCGACCATACTCGATGGGCTGAGCCACACGTTCCTCGCATTGCCCGAGGATCTCGACGCCACGCACCAATCGAGCCGGGCACTACAGGCAAGCCAGGGGGACCCCCGCTTCGACGCCATCGCGATCAAGGCGCCGGTGTCGGCAGACGACCTCGCGGCCATCTGGCAGCGCAAGGCCCTCTACGCGCTGCCGGTGATCGACCTCACCGGCACGCTCGGCATAAAGGCCGATCTCGACGCCTCCAAGCTCGAGGCGCACGAAACCGATCAGATCGATCGTGTGATCCAACGATTCCGCGATCGCCGCTCGCACTTGCACCGCGATCTTCTGCTGAGCGACGATCTGGAGGATCGATTGCTGGGGCGCATTTTCGTCTCCGGGAAGCCCTTGACCGCGACGCTCGACCCGGCATCGCGCACATGCGTCACCTACAATGTTACGCTTGCCGAAAGCAAAGCGACGAGCGAGGCGAAAAGCTTGTGCGCCAAGGGGCTCTTGAAGCCGGAGTTCATCGAGCGCTTTCACGTTTGCTCGCGTTGCGACTCCGAACGCATTCACGTGCGCAATGCCTGCCCCAAGTGCCGCTCCTCGAATTTGGCCGAGGAGCAATACCTCCATCATTTTCGCTGCGGCTTTCAGGGCCCGAAATCGGATTTTGTCCAAGGGCTTCATCTGGTATGCCCCAAGTGCCGGCGCCCTCTTTCCGAATTCGGCGATGATTACGGCCAGTCCGCCATGATGTTCGTCTGCCGCAGTTGCGGGCATTCGGATTCGAAGGTGGACATCGGCATGGTGTGTCTCGACTGCAATGCACACCACCCATGGGAGTCTTGTCGCTCGCGCGACGCCTTCTCGTATCAGCTGACCGACCAGGGCACCGGGTTCGCCGAATATGGGCGCTCGTTCCTCGGGCTCTTCCAGAAGCCGCTGCGCTTCGAGGAGCTTCCCAGGAAGCTCGTGCTGGCCTTGAACGACGCGGCCAAGGCGTACAACGAGAACAGGACACCGTTCACGCTGGTCAATATCTTCTACAAGAACGAGCGCAAGATCACGGCGGAGCACGGCGTTCGGCAGTTTGCCGAGGCACGCGATCAGTTCCTCGAGAACTTGCGCTCAGCACTCGGCACCTCCAAGCCAGTGGTCAAGGGCCCCTCCTCCTACGATTTCGCGCTGCTGCCGGGCGTCGGCCCCGCCCAGGCGCAACGGGACTTCGCTGGTTTGCGGGAGCGCGCCGCCAGCACCCTGCGCGTGGATCTCGGGGCGACGTTGAAGGCCTTCGGACCGGAGGACTTCTAGGACGCAACAAAGGCCGCAAGGAGCGAATTCCAATCACCCTGCGGGGCGCAACAGGGGCTCCATTCGACCCGGCCTCGCGGACCGTGCACAATTCTGCGGCAGGGATCAGGGCACGTCAGCGGCGGCGACGACCGCGCAATGCGCGGTGGATATCGCATGGAGGAATGCGCCGTCTTATGCCCCAAACGCGCAATGTGTGCGCTCAGGGTCACAGGACGATGGAAAGCCCGGGCTCCCGCGTTGCAGCGGCATGGGAGAATGTGGTATCGGGCCAATTCCGATCTCGATGGGGGACTTGCATGCGCAGCGGGACTGCATTCCTCGCCCTCCTGCTCATCATCGGCTTTAACACTCGAGCCGCCGCATCCGGGCCGGCCCTCGTGTTCGAGGCCGCGAGCGGCAAGGTCCTCTATGCGGAGGACGCCGACAACAAATGGTATCCCGCCTCCCTCACCAAGCTGATGACCGCCTACCTGGCGTTCGAGGCCATCAAGGGCGGGCGTCTGTCGCTCAAATCGACGATCTCCTGCTCCGCCGCCGCCCATGGCGAGCCGCCGAGCAAGATCGGCCTGCCGATCGGGGGCGAGCTGACGGTCGACCAGGCCCTGCAGGCACTCATCGTCAAATCGGCCAACGACGTGGCCGTCATGCTGGCGGAAGCCATCGGCGGCAATGAGCAGCAATTCGTCAACCTGATGAACAATACCGCCAAGCGGCTCGGCATGACGCAGACAAACTTCGTCAACGCCAATGGCCTGCCGGCCGCCGAGCAGGTCACGACCGCGCGCGACCTCGCCAAGCTCGCCCGCGCCGTCATCACCGAGTACCCCGAGTACGACCATTACTGGTCGATGCCGCAAATGCGGCTCGGCAAGATCCGCATGGGCTCCCATAACGGGCTGTTGAAATCGCTGGATGGGGCGGACGGACTGAAGACGGGGTTCACCTGCGATTCGGGCTTCAACATCATCGCCAGCGCCACGCGCGAGGGAACCCGGCTCGTTGCCGTTGTCCTCGGCGACTCCAGCAGCGGAGAGCGCAACGTGCGCGCCTCCAACCTCTTGGAGGCTGGATTCGAAAATTTCGGCTGGGCGCAGATCTTCAATTATCGGACCATCGACAATATACCCTTCCAGCCGACAACCACCCACGTCACCAGCGTGCGCGAGAGCGTGGCATCCTGGGGGTGCAACCCGAAGAAGAGGAAGAAGGCGCGCGTTGCGGGCGGCGGCAAGCGCCATAAACGCACGGCAAAGAAGTCGCATGCCAAGGCGCGTGCCGTGGCGGATACCACGCCCGGGGGCGAGGCGAGCACCAACGTCGGGCTCAATGTGTCCGGGTCGGAGCTCAGAGGCCCGATCGGCCTCGCGCAGCCGTAGCGCGCCCTCCGCACGGCAGGACGCACAGGTCCTTCACACGATCAATTCGAGCTTGCCATCGCGGAACGGGCAGCCGCTCGGAACCGGCGCAGGTGACTGCCGCTCGCTCGGCGCCGGCTCGTCCTTTGCCCGCTTGCTCGGGCTCTCGGCATTGAGGGGCGCTGCGTATTTGAAGGGCGATGCCTGCGCGCGGCGGAACGCATCGCCTGCGCCCCCTTCGGCGAGGGCCGGCAACGCCAAGCTCAGGCTCGCAACCGTCGCTGCAGCCAACAGCGTTAACTTCGAACTTGGGCTCATCTCACACCCTCCTTGGCGTTGGCCGCTCAACGCCCCCAACGCCATGGGCCAGCATAGCACAAACGCCGCCCGGCAAGGCTGCGCGCGCCATCCCCGGTCTCATTTTGAGGCAGATCCTTTGGCTTACTTCTTGCTTTCTCCAGTGTCCTGGGTTCCCAACACCGGGATGCAGACGATGGCAAACGTTCAGCAACCATATCAGTTCAAGAACGAGCGAGAGTTCGAGGCTATGGCGACCGTCCTCGAGGCGAGACATGGACTTCATGCGGCCGAGGTGGCGGAGTTCTTCGCAAGCCTGCACGTCGACAAAGGGGACGAGCGCCGGTCCGTGGCCTGGGCCGACGTTGCCGACCGTGTGCGCCAGCGGCAGCGAGACCGGCTGCAGCAGGATTGAGCCCCCCGTCTCGGCCGGCGGCCAGCCGGCGGAAGCAGACGTCCCAATGACGCAGAGCGCCACCATCCCCCCCTCGCCCGCCGCATTCCTGCCTGCGTCGCTCAATGGGCTCGTGGCGCAGGCCACCGGCATTCTGAGAGGCCATGGCGAGCGCGAGCGCACCCAGCGCGACGCCATGACCGCGTTCGGCGTGCGCTGCGCCAGTGCGGCCCTTCTCTACATATCGCAGATCGTGCTGGCCCGCTGGATGGGCAGCTACGAGTACGGCATCTACGTCTTCGTGTGGACGTGGGTGC
>CAYUBZ010000067.1:0-9981 GCA_964443205.1 uncultured Hyphomicrobium sp.
TGGAGCGGCGCATGGGGCTCTCCACCGAGATCATCCGCTTTCTCACCATCAAGGTGGACGAGTTCGAGACCGAGCCTTCGGTCATGATGCGCAAGTCCGACCGCGACGACCGGCGTGACGGTGACCGCGGCGGCTTCGGCGGTCGCGGCGGCCGCGGTGGCGGGTTCCGTGGGGACCGTGACGGAGAGCGGCGCGGACCTCGCGGCGATCGCGAGGGTGGCCGCGAGGGCTCCACCTTCCGCGCGCGTCCGCCACGCCCGGAACGGGAGGGCGGCGACCGCCCGCCTCGTCCACCGCGCGAGCCGAAGGACCAGACCGCGACCGGGCCTGCGCCCGAGGCGGAGCCAAAATCAGAGCCGGAGACATAGACCATGGCCGAGATCGCATCGGCCGGCGGCCGCCGGCCTTTTCATCGCCGTCGCAAGACCTGCCCGTTCTCGGGCGAGCATGCGCCCAAGATCGACTACAAGGACGTGCGCTTGCTGGGGCGCTATGTCTCGGAGCGCGGCAAGATCGTGCCAAGCCGCATCACCGCCGTATCGGCCAAGAAGCAGCGCGAGCTGGCACGGGCCATCAAGCGGTCACGGTTTTTAGGGCTCTTGCCCTACGTACTAAAGTAAGCAGGATCAGTGTCTGACCCTCTGGGTCTGACACTGTTTCAAAGGGAGTTTCCGGTGTCGGGCCAAGAGGGTCGGACACCAAAGAGGTTGGGACGGCACGACCGTCTCTAACCGCGCCACCGCGGGACAGCTGCTCTGATGCCGTACTCTCTACTCATCGGGCTGGGTGCCGGGCTCGTCTCGGCGGTCGTGTTCGCCTCGGCGACCACGGGTCCGCTGCTGATCCGCATGATCCTGTTCCTGTTGACGCCGCTTGCGCTCTTCTTGGCGGGGCTCGGCGTGGGTCCAGCCACCGCCGCCATCGCGGGTCTCGCCGGCGCGGCCGTCGTCTTTGCCGCGGGAAGCGCGACGGCAGCCCTCGTGTTTGCCGCGAGCCAAGCCATTCCGGTTTTCCTGCTCACCTATCTCGCCGCGCTCAACCGGCCGGTTGGCGAGGGGACGGAATGGTATCCGCCGGGGCGCCTGGTGATAGCCGCCGCGCTGATCGCCGGCGTCTTCTCGATGCTCACGCTGTTTCTCTTGGGCGGAGACATCGACGCGTTGCGCGCCTCGTTGCGCGCCATGCTCGATGCTTTCGTCAACACCGAGCTGCCCAAGATGCCCGACGCCCCGACGCTCGGGCCCAAGGAGATCGACGAAGCGACCTCCGTGGCTCTCGCCTTGCTGCCGGCCGCCTCCGCGATCTCGACCATGGGCAGCCTGTTGTTCAATATGTGGCTGGCGGGACGGATTACGCTGGCGTCGGGCCGGCTGCAGCGCCCCTGGCCCGATCTGGCGGCCATGTCCTATCCAACCGGCACGCCGCTGCTGCTCGCCGTCGCGACGGGTGCGGGTCTGCTGTCGGGGCTATTGGGCCTGATCGCCGCCGGCTTCGCGGGTCCGCTGTTCTTTGCCTACGTGCTGCTGGGCTTGGCCGTCGTGCACTACGTCACGCGCGGCCGTCCCTGGCGCCCGTTCGCGCTGTGGGGGCTCTACGCGGCACTCTTCATCATGAACACGGTCGCCTCGCTGGCGATCGCTCTGCTCGGGCTGGCGGAGGCCATCTGGCCCATTCGCAGGATGGCCGGCCGGCGCAACGATCCACCCGAATCGTAACAAGGACTGCAAGGTCCAGAGGACTTAAAGGAAGGAGTCTCCCCATGGAGGTCATACTGCTTCAGCGCATCGGCCGTCTCGGCCAGATGGGCGATGTCGTCAACGTCAGGGACGGCTATGCGCGCAACTTCCTGCTGCCGCAGAAGAAGGCGCTTAGGGCCACGGCGGAGAACCGCGCGCGCTTCGAAACCGAACGCGCGCAGCTCGAGGCCAACAATCTCGAATTGAAGAAGGAGGCGGAGGCCGTCTCCGAGAAGCTCGACGGCAAGATCTTTGTCGCGATCCGCTCGGCCGGCGACACGGGCCAGCTCTACGGCTCGGTCTCCACGCGCGACATCGCCGAGGTGGTGACGGCCGGCGGCTTCACCATCGAGCGGCGCCAGGTGATCCTGGAGCGGCCCATCAAGACGCTCGGACTGCACGACACACGCGTCGCCTTGCATCCCGAGGTGATCGTCAAGGTGACGCTCAACGTCGCCCGCTCCGAGGACGAGGCCGAGCGCCAGTCGCGCGGCGAGGACGTGACCGTGGTCAAGGATGAGAAGCTGGAGCTGGAGACCTTCGACCCGGAGATGTTCGAGGAAGGTGCTGCCCCTGCCGAGGATGCGGGGAAGGCTGCGGAGGAGAAGGCCGAGGGCGAGAAGGCCTGACGTCGGCCTCTGTTGCCCGATTCGGGAGGGCAAGCGAATTTCGCTCGCTTTGTGCATATCGGGGACGGAGCCCCTTGACGGCTCGTGATGGCTGGACGGCGACCTATCCGACTCGGATACGGTCCGCCGCATGGCACAAAACGCGACCCTCATCTCCGACCGCTTCAAAACGGCCAACGCCGCCGACGAGGCTCTCCCCTTCCGGCACGTCCCCCACAACCTCGAGGCCGAGCAGGCGCTGCTCGGCGCCATCCTCGTCAACAACGAGGCGATGGACCGGGTCTCCGGCTTTCTGGATGCGGAGCACTTCTTTGATCCGCTGCACCAGCAGATCTACGAGACGGCGGCGAAGATCATTCAGGCGGGCAAGCAGGCGACGCCCATCACGCTGCGGACATTCTTCGAGTCAGCCGAGCCGATCTCATGCACCCTGACCGTGCCGCAGTATCTCGGCACGCTGGCGGGCGCGGCCACGACCATCATCAACGCCGAGGACTACGGCCGCACGGTCTATGATCTGGCCACCCGGCGCGCGCTCATCCTCATCGGCGAGGACATGGTCAACGGCGCCTACGACTCAACCGTCGACTCCCCGCCGCAGGCGCAGATCGAGGTGGCCGAGACCCGCCTCTATGATCTTGCCGAGCAGCGCAAGTACGGACAGGGCTTCCTCGGCTTCGGCACGGCGCTCACCAACGCCATCGACATGGCGGCGGCGGCCTACCAGCGCGACGGCCATCTTTCTGGGCTTGCAACGGGTCTCGCCGATCTGGATTCAAAGCTCGGTGGCCTGCAGCCCTCCGACCTCGTCATCCTTGCGGGACGGCCCAGCATGGGCAAAACCTCGCTTGCCACCAACATCGCCTACAACATTGCCAAGAAGCATAAGACCGAGCGTCAGGCCGACGGAACGGAGAAGACGGTTGATGGCGCCATCGTCGGCTTCTTCTCACTGGAAATGTCGGCCGAGCAGCTCGCCACCCGCATCCTGTCCGAGCAGGCTCGAATCTCCAGCGAGAAAATTCGGCGCGGCAAGATAACTGAAGAGGAGTACCGTGAGCTCGTTGCGGTGAGCCAAGAGATGAGCCACATCCCGCTCTACATCGACCAGACGGGCGGCATCTCCATTGCCCAGCTCGCGGCCCGTGCAAGGAAGCTCAAGCGGCAGAAGGGCCTGGGTCTCCTGATCGTCGACTACCTGCAGCTGCTCACCGGTCACAAGCGCCAGAGCGATGGCCGCGTGCAGGAGGTCTCCGAGATCACGACGGGCCTCAAGGCGCTGGCGAAAGAGCTCAACGTGCCGATCCTGGCGCTCTCGCAGCTCTCACGCCAGGTCGAGCAGCGCGACGACAAGCGGCCGCAACTGTCCGACTTGCGCGAGTCTGGCTCGATCGAGCAGGACGCCGACGTGGTCATGTTCGTCTTCCGCGAGGAGTACTACGTCGAGCGTCGGAAGCCGGATGAGAAGGATGCAAAGTTCGTCGAATGGCTTTCCGAGATGAGCCGCGTTCACGGGAAGGCCGACGTCATCATCGGCAAGCAGCGCCATGGACCGACGGGCACCGTGCCGCTCGCCTTCGAAGGCCAATTCACCCGCTTTTCCAACCTGGAGCGCGATCACCAGGTGCCCGATTACGTGGGATAAGCGCCTCGTTTGCACCGCGATTCTCCGCTACAAAGGGGGCTTCTCTAGCTTCTCTGGGGAGAAGTTAAGTGCACGATATCGAAGCCCGCCCAGCGCGCCGCGTGCAAAGCGCGCAACGCAACGCGCCGCGCGTGAAGACGGCGCCCGCTAAGGCGATCCCGGCGGGCGCCACCGGCGTCATTACCATCGACCTCGCGCAGGTCCGCGCCAACTGGCAGGCGCTCGCCCGCCACGTCGCACCCGCCGAGTGCGGCGCCGTCGTCAAGGCCGATGCCTATGGGCTGGGCGCCGCGCGCATAATCCCGGCTCTGTTCGCAGCCGGATGCCGCACGTTCTTCGTTGCAACGCTGGACGAGGCCGCAAGCGCGACACAGCTTGCGCCCGCGGCCGCCATCTACGTGCTCGACGGGCTGCTGCCGCACACCGCGCGCGACTACGCGCGGCTCGGAGCCGTGCCCGTGCTCGCAAGCCTCGAAGAGGTGCGCATGTGGGGCTCGCTGGCCGACAACGGCACGCGCGCGCCGCCGGCGGCACTGCACATCGACACCGGCCTCAACCGTCTCGGCATGTGCGCGAAGGAGGCGCGCGCGCTCGCGCGCGACACGGACCTTCTGCGCGGGCTCGACATCGCGCTCGTCATGAGCCACCTCGCCTGCGCCGACGAAACCGGCCACCCCATGAATGCCGAGCAGCTCGACACCTTCAACCGGCTACGCGCAAGCTTGCCGCCGGCGCGGGCAAGCCTCGCCGCTTCGGACGGACTAATGCTTGGGCAAGAGTTTCACTTCGATCTCGTGCGGCCGGGCTACGCGCTCTACGGCGGCCACGCCGCGCCGGGACGTGTCACGCCGGTCGGCCCTGTCGTGCGCGTCTCGGCGCGCATCCTGCAGGTGCAGGACGTGGCGCGGGGGCAGCGCATCGGCTATTCGGCGAGCTATCGCGCGGCAAGCCCGCGGCGCATCGCGACCATCGCGGCCGGATACGCGGACGGCGTGTTCCGCCACGCCAGTGCCGGCAACGAGACATCCGGCGGCGCCGTCGTCATTCGTGGCGTGCAGGCACCCATCGTCGGGCGCGTGTCCATGGACCTGATCACCGTCGACGTGACCGACGTGGAGGGACCGGCGCCTGAGCGCGGCGATTGGGTCGACCTTATCGGGCCCGACCTTCCCATCGAGGCCGTGGGCGCCGCCGCCGGAACGATCGGCTACGAGGTGCTGACCCGGCTCGGGAGCCGCTTCCACCGCGTCTATCTCGACCAGGGCGATTGACCGGGCATGGCCAAGGCGATCAGGTCGACGTTCGTCTGCCAGAACTGCGGGGCCGTCTCGCCGCGCTGGACGGGGAAATGTCCCTCGTGCGCCGAGTGGAACACGCTGATCGAGGAAACGGACGCGATCGCACCGCCAGGGTCAGGCCTTACGCGCAGATCCAAAGGCCGCGTCATCGCGCTCGAGAGCTTGAAGGGCCGCGGCCAGGAGGCGCCGCGCTTCTCGACCGGCATCAGCGAGCTCGACCGCGTCACCGGCGGCGGCATCGTGCCGGGCTCGGCGTTGCTGATCGGCGGTGAGCCCGGCATCGGCAAGTCGACGCTTCTCCTCCAGTTGGCGGCGGCACTTGCCCGCACCGGCCGGCGCGCGCTCTACTTCTCGGGCGAGGAGGCGGGCGCCCAGGTGCGACTGCGCGCGGAAAGGCTGGGCTTGAGCGACGCGCCCGTCGATCTCGCCTGCGAGACCAACCTGTCGAGCATCCTGGCGACGCTGGAGGACGGCAAGCCCGCCGACCTGATCGTGGTCGACTCCATCCAGACGCTGTGGGCCGAGGCGATCGAGGCGGCGCCCGGCACCGTCAGCCAGGTGCGCGCCGCGGCGCAGGCGCTCATCCGCCACGCCAAGAGTGCCGGCAGCGCCCTCCTCCTCGTCGGGCACGTCACCAAGGAGGGGCAGATCGCCGGGCCCAAGGTGATCGAGCACATGGTCGACACCGTGTTGTATTTCGAAGGCGACCGCGCCCACACCTACCGCATCCTGCGCGCCGTCAAGAACCGCTTCGGCGCGACCGACGAGATCGGCGTGTTCGAGATGGCGTCGGAGGGTTTGCGCGAGGTGCCCAACCCGTCCGAGCTGTTTCTCGGCGACCGCGCGGCCTCGAGCCCGGGTGCGGCGGTGTTCGCCGGCATCGAGGGCACGCGTCCGCTGCTGGTCGAGATCCAAGCCCTCGTCGCCCCCTCGGGGTTCGGCACGCCGCGCCGCGCCGCCGTCGGCTGGGACGCCAACCGGCTCGCGATGCTGCTCGCCGTGCTGGAGGCGCGCGCCGGCGTCTCCTTCGCCGGACACGACGTCTATCTCAATGTCGCGGGCGGCCTGAAGATCACCGAGCCGGCCGCCGACCTCGCCGCCGCCGCCGCCCTGCTCTCATCGCTGTCAGGTGTTGCGATTCCGCGACACAGAGTCCACTTCGGCGAGGTGTCGCTTTCGGGCGCCCTCAACGCAATCCCGTTGATGACTCCGCGCTTGAAAGAAGCGCAAAAACTAGGCTTTCGCCAGGCCTTACTCCCCGCGCAGGGCGAGCTGGAGGTCGGCGCGCTGAAGCTCGATCTGTCGAGAATCGCCCATTTGAGAGAGCTTGCAGAGGCGGCCCCGCCATGCGACTGACAACTGCTGGCGCCGCCGTTGGCCGGTGCCGCGTTCAAGGGGGCGACCCATGCTGGGGCCGATCACGTACCTCGACGCCGCGCTGATCGCTGTCTGCTTCATCTCGGGCCTATTGGCCATGTACCGGGGCTTCACCCGCGAGATGCTGTCGATCGTATCTTGGGTCGTGGCGGCCGCAGCGGTCCTCTACTTCGTGCTCTACCACAAGCCCTTCGCCCAAGAGATGGCCCAGCAGATGGGAACTCAGGTGGCCGTCGCCCAGATCGTGGTGGGCGCCGTCATCTTCCTAATCGTGCTGATCGTCGTCCACCTCATCACGGCGCGCATCTCCGATACGATTCTCGACAGCCGCGTCGGCATGGTCGACCGCGTCCTGGGTTTCCTCTTCGGCATTGCTCGGGGCTTCATCCTGATCGTCATCCCCTACATGTTCTACGAGGCCTTCTTCCCCGACCCAAATCAGCACTATCCCTGGGTGCGGGAGGCGAAGTCGCTCCCCTACATCAAGGGAACGGGGGACACGGTCCGCCTCCTGCTCGAGCAGTACATGCCGTCCTCGATGACGGCACCCCCCGGCGAGCAGCCCCCCGATGACACGCAGGGCGCCCTGAAAAACCCCCGGGGCGACGAATTAGCGCTTGAAGAGCGCGTGAAGTATCATATTTGTGTCACGTGGCAGGTGCGCGCCAGCTGATCCCAGCGCGCGCGGCCAGCGTTAACGTTTGCGTACCTTCGTCGGGGCAGCAGGACGGCACCAGCGGGAGGTGGCCATGACTCTCAGGCTCGACGCCGAGCACAAGCTGCGAGGCCCAGGCTATCTGCGCTACGGCGACGACAGACTCCGCGAGGAATGCGGGGTCTTTGGCATTTTTGGGCATCCCGACGCCGCCGCCATCACGGCACTTGGTCTGCACGCTTTGCAGCATCGCGGACAAGAGGCCTGCGGCCTCGTCACCTACGACGGCAAGCAGTTCCATTCCGAGCGGCGCATGGGCCTCGTGGGCGACAACTTCTCACGCGCCAGCGTGATCCAACGGCTGCAGGGCAGTCTCGCCATCGGCCACAACCGCTACTCGACAACCGGCGACGCCGTCCTGCGCAACGTGCAGCCGCTGTTCGCCGACATCGATACCGGCGGTTTCGCCGTCGCCCACAACGGCAACTTCACCAACGCGCTCACCGTGCGCCGCGAGCTCATCTCCTCGGGCGCCATCTGTCAGTCGACCTCCGATACGGAGGTCATTCTTCATCTGCTGTCGCGCTCGCAGAAGCGCCGCACCGTGGAGCGCTTCATCGAGGCGCTGCGCCAGATCGAAGGCGCCTACGCGCTGGTGGGCCTCACCAACGACATGCTGATCGGCGCGCGCGATCCGATCGGGATCCGCCCG
Organism: uncultured Hyphomicrobium sp.; assembly: GCA_964443205.1. Taxonomy (GTDB): domain Bacteria; phylum Pseudomonadota; class Alphaproteobacteria; order Rhizobiales; family Hyphomicrobiaceae; genus Hyphomicrobium_A. The sequence continues at coordinate 8,053 of CAYUBZ010000067.1, forward strand.
CTCGTCATCGGCCGGCTGGGCTCCTCCTACGTGCTGGCGTCGGAGACGTGCGCACTCGACATGGTGGGGGCGGAGTTCCTGCGCGAGGTCGAGAACGGCGAGGTCGTCGCCATCACCGAGGCTGGGCTCGAAAGCCACCGCCCGTTCCCCATGCGCCCGGCGCGCCCCTGCATCTTCGAGTACATCTACTTCGCGCGTCCCGATTCCGTGATCGACGGACGGACCGTCTACGACATCCGCAAGCAGATGGGCGTGCAGCTCGCGCGTGAGGCGCCGGCCGGCGCCGACGTCATCGTGCCCATTCCGGACTCAGGCGTGCCCGCGGCCATCGGATTCGCGCAAGAGGCCAACGTGCCCTTCGAGCTCGGCATCATCCGCAACCACTACGTGGGACGCACCTTCATCGAGCCCGAGCAGCGCATCCGCGCTCTCGGCGTCAAGCTCAAGCATTCGGCCAACGCCAGCGTCATCCGCGGCAACCGCATCGTGCTCGTCGATGACAGCGTGGTGCGCGGCACCACGTCCAAGAAGATCGTGCAGCTCATGTACGAGGCCGGCGCCAAGGAGGTGCACATGCGCATCGCCTCGCCGCCGATCACGCACCCCGACTACTACGGCATCGACACACCCGATAAGGTCGATCTGCTGGCCGCCAACAAAGACCTCGAGGGCATGCGCGCCTTTCTCGGCGCCGACAGTTTGGCCTTCCTCTCCGTCGACGGCATCTACCGGTCGGTCGGCTACGACCACCGCGATGCCCACAGCCCGCAGTTCACCGACCACTGCTTCACGGGCGAGTACCCGACGCAGCTCGCCGATCGGAACGGCCAGTCCATGCCCCGCCAGCTCTCGCTGCTGGCCGAGGTCGGCTGAGGCGTATCCCGCGCCCTGCCTGCCCCATTGCGACGCCCTTACCAGGTGTCCCGGAAACCAGAACTCGCACCTGGGCTTGCCACCTCCTTAGCTGACGGCTAGCAGTCCGTGCGGTAGTCTGTTGGCGTCGCGTACCGGGACCGGGCATGAAAACCAAGAAACTGCTCAAAGACCGCCTGGCCCTGGTGACCGGGGCTTCCCGCGGGATCGGCCGCGCCGTGGCGCTCGCCTTGGCGCAGCAAGGCGCCCACGTCGTCATCACCGCCCGCACGGTCGGTGCGCTGGAAGAGCTCGACGACGAGATCCGCGCACAAGGCGGCAAGGCCACCCTGCTCGAGCTCGACTTGGCCAAGGGCGACAAGATCGACCAGCTGGGGCCGACGCTCTACCAGCGCTGGGGCAAGCTCGACATTCTCATCGGCTGCGGCGGCATCCTCGGGCCCCTCTCTCCCCTGCACCATGTGACGGAGGACGCCTGGAGGGCCGTCATCGACATCAATCTTTCGGCCAACTGGCACTTGATCCGCACGCTCGATCCGCTGCTCAAACGCTCCGAGGCCGGCCGCGCGGTGTTCGCGACGTCGGGCGCCTCGAGCGGCAAGTACGCCTACTGGGGTCCCTACGCGGTGTCGAAGGCCGGCCTGGAGACGCTGGTCAAGACGTACGCGCACGAGCTTGCCGACACGCCGGTGCGTGTGAACCTCATCAATCCGGGCGGGGTGCGCACGCAAATGCGGGCCAAGGCCTTCCCCGGCGAGGATCCCAAGACGCTGCCCGCCCCGGAGGAGCTGGTCCCTCTTTTCCTGGAGCTCGTCTCGCCCGAGTGCACGTTCAACGGGCGCGTGGTCAATTTCCGCGATTGGCAGAAGAGCCGGGCGGCGGCCACCACCGACAGCGACGTGTGAGCGACGATCAATGGTGTCTGGCCCTCTGAGACGCCGATTTAGAGCTCGATGACCATGCCGTCGTAGGCCGGCTCCACGCCCTCGGGCAGCTCGCGTTTCAATGCCTCATAGTCGAGCTCAGACGTCATGTGCGTGAGGATGGCGCGCTTGG
>CAYUBZ010000068.1:0-9970 GCA_964443205.1 uncultured Hyphomicrobium sp.
GTCTGGGCGGCCTCGTCGCCGAAGGCTCGGTGAAGCGGGGCGAGGGCACCAAGGTCGATTTTGTTGTCACCGACACCTTGCAGACGGTGCCGGTGACGTACGAGGGCGTGCTGCCCGATCTGTTCCGGGAGGGCCAAGGCGTGGTTGCCGAAGGCAAGCTGACGCCGTCGGGTCTGTTTGTCGCCGACACCGTTCTGGCCAAGCACGACGAGACCTATATGCCGCCTGAGGTCGCCAAGGCGTTGCAGGCGAAGGGCGTGAAGCTCGGCAAGGGCGCGACCCACCCTGCGGAGAGCACGAGCCAATGACAACCTGCAACGAGAACGTTTGAGGAGAGGTAGGGCCGGGTGATCGTCGAGCTGGGGCATTTCGCGCTCGTCTTAGCGCTGCTCGTGGCCATCCTGCAGATGGTGGTGCCGGCGTGGGGCGCGCATGTGCGCGATTCCCGCCTGATGGCGGTGGCAGAGCCCGCCGCGCTGTGTCAGTTCGGCCTGCTGCTCGTCGCGTTCCTCTCTCTCATGAACGCCTACGTGACGTCGGACTTCTCGGTCGCCAACGTGGTGGCGAACTCCCACTCGACCAAGCCGCTCATCTATCGCATCTCCGGCGTATGGGGGAACCACGAGGGCTCGATGGTGCTGTGGGTGCTGATCCTCTCCCTGTTCGGCGCCGCCGTCGCCGCTTTCGGCCGCAACTTGCCGCCGACGCTGAAAGCCAACGTGCTTTCCGTGCAAGCCTCGATCGCGGTGGCGTTCTGCCTCTTTATTCTCCTCACCTCCAATCCCTTCCTGCGCATCGATCCCCCGCCTGCCGACGGCAGCGGCCTCAACCCGATCCTGCAGGACCCGGCGCTCGCCTTCCATCCGCCGCTGCTCTACACGGGCTATGTCGGCTTCTCGATCGCCTACTCGTTTGCGATCGCGGCGCTGATCGATGGCCGCCTCGATGCCGCGTGGGCGCGCTGGGTGCGCCCGTGGACGCTCGCTGCCTGGATGTGCCTGACCATCGGCATCGCCATGGGCTCGTGGTGGGCCTACTACGAGCTCGGCTGGGGCGGCTTCTGGTTCTGGGACCCGGTCGAGAACGCCTCCTTCATGCCGTGGCTCGCCGGTACGGCGCTTTTGCATTCCGCCGTGGTGATGGAGAAGCGCGACGCGCTGAAAGTCTGGACCATACTGTTAGCGATCCTCACCTTCTCGCTGTCGCTGATGGGCACGTTCCTGGTGCGCTCGGGCGTGCTGACCTCCGTGCACGCCTTCGCGGTCGATCCGCAGCGCGGCGTCTTTATCCTCACCATCATGACGCTGTTCACCGGCGGCGGACTGGCGCTCTTTGCATTGCGCGCCCGCGACCTGCGCCAGGGCGGCCTCTTTGCGCCCTTGAGCCGCGAGGGCGCCCTGGTTCTCAACAACATCCTCTTGACCACGGCCTGCGCCACCGTGTTCGTCGGCACGCTCTATCCGCTGGTATCGAAGGCGCTGGGCTACACGCTCTCGGTCGGGCCCCCTTACTTTAATCTCACGTTCGGCCTCCTGATGGTTCCGTTGCTGCTCGCGCTGCCCTTCGGACCGTTTCTCGCCTGGAAGCGGGGAGACGTTCTCGGCGCGGCGCAGCGGCTGATGTTTGCGGCCATACTCGCGGTCGTGGTGCTCGCGGTGACGCTCGCCGCGTTCTATCGCGGGCCGGTGCTCGCGCCGTTCGGGCTGGCGCTGGGCATGTTCGTGATGGCGGGCGCCGTCTCCGAGTTGGCCTACCGCGTGCGCGTTGGCAGCGTCCCGCTGGCTGAGACGTGGCGCCGGATGTTGAGCCAGCCGCGCTCGGCCTACGGCACGACGCTGGCCCACTTCGGCGTGGGGCTCTTGGTGGTGGGGATCGTGGCGACGAGCGCCTATCGCGCCGAGCGCATCCTGGTGATGAAGCCCGGCGAGACGGTGTCGCTGGCGGGCTACACGTTGGCCTTCCGCGGCGTGGCACCGGCAACTGGCCCCAACTACCGCGAGGTGGTCGGACTGTTCGACGTGACGCGCGGCGACGCGCCTGTGACCAAGCTCGAGCCATCGAAGCGCCTCTACGATGCCCCGCCGCAGCCGACCACCGAGGCCGGCATCCACGTATCCTGGCGCGGCGACCTCTACGTGGTGCTGGGGGACGAGCAGAAGAGCGGCGGCTACGCGGTGCGCGCTTACTTTAATCCATTGGTGCGCTTCATCTGGATCGGCGCGCTCATCATGTTCTTGGGCGGTGCGGTCTCGCTCTCAGACCGGCGCCTGCGCGTGGGCGCCCCGCGGCGCACGCGGCGTCTTCCCGCTGCGGCGCCGGCGGAATGAGACGCGCGATGGCAAAGCTGCTCGCAGGACTCGCCGCGCTTATGCTGTTGGGGGCGCCGGCTTTGGCGGTCGAGCCCGACGAGATCCTCGCCGATCCGGTGCTGGAAGCGCGCGCGCGCCACATCTCGGAGGGCCTGCGCTGCCTCGTCTGCCAAAACCAGTCGATCGACGACAGCAACGCGCCGCTCGCCCGCGACCTGCGCCTACTGGTGCGCGACCGCCTAAAACAGGGCGACAGCGATGCTCAGGTGATGCAATTCATCGAGGATCGCTACGGGGAGTTCGTGCTGTTGCGGCCTCCGTTCAATGCGCGCACGCTGGTGCTCTGGCTTGCACCGCTCCTGATTTTATTAGGTGCGATCGCAGTCGCCGTGCGCGCCTTTGCGCGGCGCCGGCCGCTGACAGCGGGTGCACCTGCGCTCACCGGTGCGGAGGAGGCCAAGCTGCGTACGCTGCTGGCGGACGCGGAAGCGCCCGATAAATCCAAGAGCGACTAGCGCCGCAGCGGGGCGGCCGCGCTTTCGCGTGGCTTTGCAACTTTTCCCGTCACCACCTGGCTCTCACCCAGCAGCGTCGCGAGCAGGGCGCGCGTGGCGAGCCCGGTCACCGGCATCCCAGACGCGCGCTCGAAAATTTCGATGGCCGTCTTCAGTGCCGGGCTGAAGCGGCCATCGCGGGGTCCCTCGTAGACCGCGCGCGCGGCCAGCGCCTCTTGCAGCCGGCGGATGTCGCGGCGGCCAGCCAGCATGTCGGCGCCGATGAATGCGTCGAGCGCCGCGGCGAAGGCCAGCGAGTTCACACCGGTGTTGGCGATGTCGTCCGACTTGAAGCGGTGCACCACCTTGCCGTTGAGCATGATGACCTTCGATTGCACGTAGGTCCCCACGTTGATGCCGACGACCTCGGGCCCATGCGGTCCGTCGACGAGCAGCGGCGAGCCCGACGAGGCCGCACCCGTATCGCAGGTGTGCAGCAGGAGCTGATCGGGATCGGAAAAGTCTTTCCGGATCGTCGACCAGGCGGCATCCGTAAAGCTGCGGCGCACGCGGCATGGGCGCGCCAGCATCGGCTGCCACTTGGGCAGGTCGCGGTGGTAGGCGATGTTATAGACGCGGCCGGCACGGGCGAGCCGCATCACGTCCGCGACGGAGCGGCGGCTGAGCGGCAGCGATCCGCCTTTGCACAAGGGCTGCGCCAGCCGGAGCAGCGCCCAGTCGCGCGGCGCATCGATCGGAGGCTGGACGTTGAGCCGGGTCGAGCCGGCGAGCACGTTGGGTGCGGCCGCCCGCGTGTCCATGCTCGCGACGCGCGACGTGGCCCCCGCCCCGTGCAGCCGCACGGTGACGTCGGACAGGCGCACCGCCGGCTCGTCACCCGTGCGGTAGAGGCAGTGGGCGGCGGTGGCCACGATATCGGGCGCCACGCAAAAGGTCGTGCACACCGAGTGCGAGCGGGGGTCGTGGAGAACCCCGATCTTGGCGGCGAGCGGGGCTAGCGATTGCGGCACGGGACGGCGCGTATCGCGGCCGAACACGGCCACGGGCTGCAGAAGGGAATTCTGCGAATTTACCGGCAGGGCGGCCGGCACCCCCACGATGGGGGCGGCGATCGCCGCAGAGATGCTTAGGGCAGGGCTGAGTGTAAGGCCCAGAAGCACGGCACCGGCAAGCGGTCTGGCGGTGGCGCGGATCAGATTGGCACGGGCGCTCATGAGGGAGTCTTGGTTAGCGGACATGGTCAAGGAGCCCTTTATTACCAACTGTTAAGGCAATCGAAAGGCTGCCGTAATGCCGGTTTCGCTACGCCAGCAGCACGATGAAATTTCTGCTCCGCAGAATGGAGGCTCTCGCGCATGCATTCCGATCCCAGGTTGCCCGATGACGTAGCAAAGAGCGGGCCAGCTAAATCCACGGACCGCAAAATGGGACGCGACTTGCGGCGTCTCGCCGCCGTGGCCGTTCTCGGCGTCGGCTTGCTGGGGCTCGGGCTGGCCGATCGGTCCGCACCAGCGATCGCTCAGCTGAAGCCCGGCACGCCAGCGGAGACGATGTCGTTCGCCGACATCGTTGACCGGGTGAAGCCGGCGGTCGTCAGTGTCTCCACGACCAACGAGGTGAAGGTTGCCGATCGCAGCCGCGGGACCCCGCGCCCCTTCGAGGGCATTCCCGGTCTGCCCGACGACCACCCGTTGAACGAGCTGTTCAAGAACCTTCCCAACGGCGGCGCGCCGCTGCAGCAGCGGCCGCGGCAGGCGGCGGGCTCAGGCTTCGTCGTTTCGCCGGACGGCTACATCGTGACCAACAATCACGTCGTCGACGGCGCGACCAAGGTGAAGGTCAGCTTCGACGATCAGGAGGAGCTCGACGCCAAGATCGTCGGCACCGACGCGCGCACCGATATCGCACTGCTCAAGATCGAGCCGAAGAAGCCCCTCACCGTCGTCAAGTTCGCGGAGAAGACCCCGCGTGTCGGCGAGTGGGTGTTGGCGGTCGGCAATCCGTTCGGGCTGGGCGGAACCGTGACGGCCGGCATCGTGTCGGCGCTCGCGCGCAACATCGGCGGCCCCTACGACTACATGCAGATCGACGCGGCCGTGAACCACGGCAACTCCGGCGGCCCGGCCTTCAATCTGGAGGGCGACGTCGTCGGCGTGAACACGGCGATCTTCTCGCCGACCGGCGGCAACGTCGGCATCGCGTTCGCGGTCCCGGCCGATACCGTCAAGAAAGTCGTGGGCGAGCTGCAGAAGGGCGGCACGGTGAGCCGCGGCTGGCTGGGCGTGAAGATCCAGAACATCGATCGCGACCTAGCGGATAGCCTGGGCTTGAAGGAGCCGAAGGGCGCCATCATCAGCGAGGTGATGGCGGATGGTCCCGCGGCCGAGGCCGGCCTCAAGGTGGAGGACGCCATTCTCAAGGTCGACACCAAGGATATTGAGGACAGCCGTGATCTCGCGCGCACCATCGCCGACCTACCGGCCAAGAGCACGGTCGACGTGCGGGTTTGGCGGGACAAGGGCGAGAAGACCATCAAGGTCAAGCTCGGCACCTATCCCAACACCCAGGACGTGGCCGAAGGCAAGATGGAGCCCGAGGATCAAGAGGATGACAGCGGCAACGTCGATCTGAAGCAGCTCGGCCTGACCTTGAAGCCGGCAGGCGCCGGGGAAGGTGTCGTCATCGCCGACGTCGATCCCAACTCGGATGCCGCTCAGAAGGGTCTCAAGGAGGGTGACATCATTCTCAAGGCCGGCAACGAGAAGGTCTCGTCGCCCCAGGATGTTGTGGAGGCCCTCAAGAAGATCCAGAAGGATGGGCTCCCAGCGGTCATGTTCCACGTCAAGAAGAACGGCGACCAGACGGTGCTAATCGCGATCCCGCTCAACAAGAGCTGATGGCGGACCTGTGAGTGCAAGGCTAGGCGGCCCGTCCCCGGTCGGGGGCGGGCCGTCTCGACGTTCCAGGGAGCAGAAGGCACAATGCGATTCGCGGGGGCCCGGTCGAAGAGCGGCGAAGCGGTGAAATGATGCGCGTGCTGGTGGTCGAGGACGACAGGGAAACCGCGCACTTCCTGCAGAAGGCGCTGAAGGAGAGCGGGCACGCGGCCGATCTGGCGGGCGACGGCGAGACCGGGCAGTCGCTAGCCGAGGAAGGCGTCTACGACGTGCTGATCGTCGACCGCATGCTGCCGCGCCTCGACGGTCTCAGCATGATCCGGCAGTTGCGCGGCAAGGGCGTGCGCACGCCGGTGCTCATCTTATCGGCGCTGGGCGAGGTCGACGATCGCGTGAAGGGCCTGCGCGCCGGCGGCGACGACTACCTGACCAAGCCCTACGCCTACTCGGAGCTCTTGGCGCGGGTGGAGGCCTTGGCGCGGCGTGCGGTACCCGAGGAGCAAGAGACGCGCTACGTCGTCGACGGGCTCATTCTCGACCGCCTCTCGCATCGCGTGACGCGGGATGGCGAGCAAATCCAGCTGCAGCCGCGCGAGTACCGGCTCTTGGAGTATCTCATGAAGCACGCAGGCCAGGTGGTGACGCGCACGATGCTGCTCGAGCACGTCTGGGACTATCACTTCGATCCGCAGACGAACGTCATCGACGTGCACGTCTCCCGGCTCAGGGCAAAGATCGACAAAAACTTCGACAAGCCTCTTTTGCACACCGTGCGCGGGGCCGGCTACACGATCAGCGATGGCCCTGCCTAACATCCTGAGCCGCGTGGTCTCGACCACCGCGTTCCGCGCGGCCGCGGTGGCGGTCGTCGCCTACCTCGTCTGCGCCGGCGTCATCGTCGGGCTGCTGTTCTGGCAGACCAACCGCATCCTCACCGATCAGGTTCTGGAAACGCTGCGCGCGGAGGCCGATCTGCTGACCGCCGAGGCGCAGGAGGGCGGCAGGGCGGCACTGGTGCGCGCGGTCGAGGCGCGCAGCCAGCCGGGCGGACCGGGACTTTATTTCCTCGCCGAGCAGGATGGCACCAAGCTCGCCGGCAACCTGAGCCGCATGCCGCCTGAGATTTCCACGAGCCCGGCCGGGGGCGTCTTCCGCTTTGCGGCGGACGGCAACGACCCGGAGAAGGCCCGTCTCGGCGTGGCAATCCCCGTCAACCTCGGATCGGGTCTGCGCCTCTTCGTGGGACGCGACATCGAGGAGCAGCGCCGCTTCGCCGGCGAGATGGGGACCGCCTATTTCTTGGGGCTGGGATTCCTGTCGCTCACGGGGCTGCTCGCCGGCCTGGTGATCAGCCGACTGGTGCTGAGGCGGATCGAGGCGATCAATGTCGCCACCCGCCACATCATGGAGGGCAACCTGTCGCGGCGCATGGCGGTCTCCGGCGCCGGCGACGAGTTCGACGTGCTGTCGGCCAACCTCAACGCCATGCTCGACCGCATCGAGGCGCTGATGAGCGGCCTGCGCGAGGTCTCCGACAACATCGCCCACGACTTGAAGACGCCGCTTTCGCGTTTGCGCAACGCGGCAGAAGCCGCGCTCCGGGACCCACGCGGGCCCCAAGCGTGCCGCGAGGGGCTCGAGCACACCATCGAGAAGGCGGACGAGCTGATCAAGACCTTCAACGCGCTGCTCCTCGTCGCGCGGCTGGAGGCCGGCGTGCTGGAGGAGAACGCGGAAGCCTTCGATGCCGGCCGGTTGGTGCGCGACGTGGCCGAGCTCTACGAGCCGGTGGCGGAGGAACGCGGCTTGAGGCTCGTCATCGACGTTGCCGAAGGCGCGCAGTTGCGGGCCAATCGTCAATTGGTGGGCCAGGCGGTCGCCAATCTCATCGACAACGCCATCAAGTACTCTGCGAAACCCGCAAAGGGGGACACATCCGCCGCGGAGGCGACGATCGGCATCGGTCTGCGCGATCTCGGCGCGGCGGTCGAGATCGCGGTGGGCGACCACGGACCCGGAATCGCACCCGAGGACCGCGAGCGCGTGCTGAGGCGCTTCGTGCGCCTGGAGAAGAGCCGCACCGAGCCGGGCACCGGGCTCGGCTTGAGCCTTGTGCAGGCGGTTGCGCGCCTGCATGGTGGCACGGTGGGGCTCGAGGACAATGCGCCGGGCTTGCGCGTGGTCTTGACGCTCCCCAAGCGGCTGGCCGACCTCTAAGGGCGGCAGGTCTTCGAGCAGCGACGCGGGGCAGGATGGCGACAGAGGCGGCGAACGCCAAACCATTTGTCGAGTGCATTGCCGAGGCGCCCGTCGCGGCCGAGGACGAGAAGGTCAAAAGCGCGCTCGCCGATCTTGCCGCGCGTGCGGGCGCCGCGCCGGAGCTGGCAGAGCTCGCGCGAGCGCTCACCGACCCGCGCGTCGCCAAGCTGCTGGCGGGCGTCTTCAGCGGCTCGCCGTTTCTTTCCGGCCTCGTCGAGCGTGATCTGCCGCGCCTGCAGCGCATCCTCACGCGGGCACCCAAGGCCAGCCTTGCGGACGCCAAGCAGACGCTTGCGCCGGCACTCGATGCGGCCTCCTCGCGCGCCGACGCCATGCGCGCTTTGCGCATCTTCAAGGCCGAGCTCGCGCTGCTGACGGCGCTCGCCGACCTCGCCGGCGTGTGGCCGGTGCTCGACGTGACGGCGGCGCTGACCGAGGGCGCCGACGCTGCGATCGCGGGCGCCGTGTCGTTTCTGTTTGCCGAGGCGGCGCAGCGGGGCCAATGGCAGGGAATGAGCGCCGACGGGGCCGTCGCACCCAGCGGCTACATCGTACTGGCCATGGGCAAGAGCGGGGCGGGGGAGCTCAACTACTCGAGCGACGTCGACCTTATCGTCTTCTACGACCCCGATCGCATCAAGGTCGCGCCCGGCATCGAGCCGTCGAGCTTCTTCGTGCGGTTGACGCGCGATCTGGTGCAGCTCTTGGAGGAGCGCACCGCCGACGGCTACGTGTTCCGCACCGACCTGCGCCTGCGCCCCGATCCCGGCGCCACCCAGCTCGCGCTGTCGACGGAGGCAGCCCTCGTCTACTACGAGAGCTTCGGCCAGAACTGGGAGCGCGCCGCCCTCATCAAGGCGCGCGCCTGCGCCGGCGATCTGGAGGCGGGCCGCGCGCTGCTTCGGGATCTGGCGCCGTTCGTCTGGCGCAAGTACCTCGACTATGCGGCCATCGCCGACATCCACGCCATGAAGCGGCAGATCCACGCCCACAAGGGCTTCGGCAAGATCGCGGTGGCAGGCCACAACATCAAGCTCGGGCGGGGCGGGATCCGCGAGATCGAGTTCTTCGTGCAAACGCAGCAGCTGATCGCCGGGGGGCGGCAGCCGGAATTGCGCACCTCGCAGACGCTGGAGGCGCTCGCCAAGCTGGCGGCGCGCGGCTGGATCAAGGACATCGTCGCCCGTGAGCTGAGCGCGGCTTACCTTTATCTGCGCCGCATCGAGCACCGGCTGCAGATGGTCGCCGACGAGCAGACGCAGGAGATCCCTTCCGACCCCGTGCGGCTGGAAAACTTCGCACAGTTCTGCGGCTACGCCGATGCCGTGGCCTTCTCAGTTGCGCTCGTCGCGCGGCTGGAGACGGTGCAGCGCCACTACGCGGCCCTGTTCGAGGACAGCCCCGACTTGACGCCCAGCGGCGTCAACATGGTGTTTGCCGGCGAGCAGGACGATCCGGCGACGGTCGCTGCTCTGAAGGAGATGGGGTTTACCCAACCCGCCGAGGTGCTGGCGATCGTGCGCGGCTGGCACCACGGACGCTATGCGGCCGTGCGCACCGAGCGGGCACGGGAGCGCCTGACGGAGGTGCAGCCGCTGCTGATCGCGGCGCTCAGCGAGACGGCCGATCCGGACCGGGCGCTGGCAAGCTTCGACCGGTTCCTGTCGGAGCTGCCCGCCGGCGTGCAGCTCTTCTCGCTGCTGCGCGCCAATCCGGGCCTATTGCGGTTGCTTGCCGACATCATGGGGACGGCGCCGCGGCTGGCGCGCATCCTGTCGCGCCGCCGCCGCGTGCTCGATGCCGTGCTCGATCCCGGCGCACTCGGCATGCTCCCGACACCTGAGGAGCTCGATCGCCTGATCGCAGCCGAGATCGGGTCGGGCGAGCACGACATGCAATATGTGCTCGACCGCGCCCGCGTGATCGGCAGCGAGCAGCAGTTCCTGATCGGCATCCGCGTGCTGTCGGGTGCCATCAAGGCCAATCAGGC
>CAYUBZ010000069.1:0-7556 GCA_964443205.1 uncultured Hyphomicrobium sp.
CCACATGTTGGAGCAGCTGGCCCGCCATTCAATGATCGACATTACGCTGAAGGCCTCAGGCGACCTGCACATCGATTTTCACCATACGGCCGAGGACACCGGCATCGTGCTGGGACAGGCGGTCGCCAAGGCGCTCGGCGACAAGAAGGGGATTACCCGCTATGCCGACGTGCATCTGCCCATGGACGACACCCTGACGCGGGTGGCGATCGACATCTCGGGGCGGCCGTATCTCGTGTGGAGGGTTGCCTTCTCCAAGCCGAAGGTGGGCGAGATGGACACCGAGCTCTTCCGCGAGTGGTTCCAGGCCTTCGCCCAGAACGCCGGCATCACGCTGCACGTTGAGAACCTCTACGGCGAGAACAACCACCACATCGCCGAGACTTGCTATAAGGGGCTGGCGCGCGCGCTGCGGCGCGCGGTCGAGGCCGACCCCCGCCAGGCCGGGCGGGTGCCCTCGACCAAGGGCACGCTTGCCGAATGAAACTTGGCCGGTTGATCGTCGTTTGAGTTGAGGCTCCGCTTGGTCGTCTACACCGTCCATGAACCGCCGAACGCGTGGGGCGATCCGATCGATCGCGCCGCGCGCCTCGTCTTCATCAAGGACGGCTTCCATTGGCTGGCCGCGCTGTTTCCCGCCATCTGGCTCCTGGTGAAGGGCTTGTGGCTGGAGCTGATCGTCTTTCTCGTGGCCGTCGGGGTGCTGACCTGGGGCATCGAAGCCCTGGGCGCGAGCCCCACGTTGAGCGGCTTTCTACTGCTGGCCGTGCAGATCATCTTCGGTTTCGAGGCGAGCACGATCTATGCCGCCGCGCTCGAGCGCCGCGGCTGGCACATGGCGGGAACCATCACCGGCCGCGACCAGGCAGACTGCGAGCGCCGCTTCTTCGAGGCTTGGTTGCGGTCGCAGCCCGAGCTCCCGGCCGGAACCGCGCCGGCGCAACTGGGCCCGGTCGCGTCATGGACCGAGACCATGTGGCGCAACGCAAAGGATGCGATTGCGCGCGGGCGCCGCCTCACCGGAGCGAAGGCGTAGAGCCGCAATGCAGCGCGTTGTGATCATAGACTATGGCTCGGGCAATCTTCACTCCGCGGCCAAGGCCTTCGAGCGCGCGGCGCGCGAAAGCCAAGCCGATACGGAGATCGTCGTCACCGCCGAGCCGAGCGCCATAGCGGCGGCCGATCGCATCGTGCTGCCGGGCGTCGGCGCCTTCGCCGACTGCAAGCGCGGGCTCGAGGCCGTCCCCGGTCTGCGCGCGGCCCTGGAGACCGCCGTCCGGAAGGAGCGGAGGCCCTTTCTCGGCATCTGCGTCGGCATGCAGCTGATGGCGACGCGCGGGCTGGAGTTCGAGGTGAGCGATGGCTTCGGCTGGATCCCCGGCGAGGTGCGCGCGATCGAGCCCGATGATCCCAACCTGAAGATCCCGCACATGGGCTGGAATACGCTGCAGGTCGTCAACGCGCACCCGCTGCTCGCCGGCATCAAGACCGGCCCGCAAGGCCTGCACGCCTACTTCGTGCACTCGTTCCATCTCGTGCCGGAGCAGCGCGCAGCGGTCGTGGCGGAGACCGACTACGGCGGCCCGATTACGGCGATGGTGGCCAAGGACAACATGGCCGGAACCCAGTTCCACCCGGAGAAGAGCCAGACGCTGGGCCTGAAGCTCATCGCCAACTTCCTCAAGTGGCGGCCTTAGCGCCGTTTTGGCTGCCGGCTTTCGACGGCACAAAAGACAAAGCCCCCTTCCTGTCAAAGGGAAGGGGGCCATGCGGAGAGACTAAGAGGGAGATAGAGAGAGACTCGTTACACTGTCGTTGCGGCTCGCTCTCAGCTCGCTTCGGCGAGCGGCAGCTCGGGCTGCTCATCGGGCGGCCCGGGCGGTGCCGGGAAGGCGATCACATTGGAGCCTTCGGCGATCTCCACCGCAGCACGCCGATGGCGGAACCAGCGCAGGGCCGTGTTGGTCAGCACCGCGTCGTCCTCCACGGCCTGGATCAACAGGCCGTCGTCGGCCTCGAGCAGGCCCGAGAGCTGCGCCTCGATCTTCTCCTCCCGTGCCTCCGTCTTGACGTACCAGGTCTGCTCGAGCGGGCGCGCCCAGGAGTGGCCGAGCGCCATGATCTGCTGGGCCAGCACGTGCTTGTTGCGATGGGGAGCGGCAAGGTCGTAGGAGATGATGAGGGTGCGCATGGCGGTGTCTCTCTTGCTGGGGGCTTCGGGGAGAGACGCGGAGACTTACCCCCGATTGCGCTTCATTTGCGGCGTCAGAACGTAGTAGGAACATGCCACGAATCATCGTGCTTGTCCAGCTTTTGTTCTCACTCCGTTCGGGCCCGTTCTTCTTTAAATGTGGCGCAATCAAGGCGCCGGCCCTTCCTCGAACAGGGGAAGCTGGTCGGGATGGCAGGTGCGCGCAATGCGCCGGTGGGGGCCGAAATCCACCCGGTCGATGAGCGAAGGGTAGCGCGCTTCGAACAGCTCCAGCGCCTTGGCGCGCGCACCCGCAAAACGCGTCTCCTCCCAGATCTCGTAGAGCCGCCGCGGATCGCAGGCATAGCGGCGCACGAGATCGCGACGGCGGATGCGGAGCCAGCGCGCGATCCAGATGTCGACGGCGTCCGCCTCGGTGAGGGGACGGCGCTCAGGCGCTGGCGGGGGAGATTTGAGAAACGCTAAGGCCATGACGAGCACACGCTAGATCGACGCCGGTCTTGACTTCGCCGACTGGGACTTCTCTATCGACACCAATATAAGCGATCTGATGACCGTGGTTGCGCCAACCACGCGGGGCCCGCACCCCTCAACCCAGAGACACCCTTGATCCTCTTTCCAGCCATCGACCTCAAGGACGGCAGTTGCGTCCGTCTCAAGCTCGGCGAGATGAGCCAAGCAACCGTGTTCAACGACGATCCGGCGGCGCAGGCGCGCGCCTTCGAGAGCCAAGGCTTTCAGTACCTGCACATCGTCGACTTGAACGGCGCCTTTGAGGGCAAACCCGTCAACGGCGCGGCCGTTGAGGCCATCCTGAGCGCGGTCGGCATCCCCGTTCAGCTCGGCGGCGGCATCCGCGACTTCGAGACCATTGAGACATGGCTCTCCAAGGGCGTCGCCCGCGTCATTCTCGGAACGGCCGCGGTGCGCAACCCCGACATCGTCATACGCGCGTGCCGGAACTATCCAGGGCGCATCGCCGTCGGCATCGACGCCAAAGGCGGCAAGGTCGCCGTCGAAGGCTGGGCGGAGACGTCGGAGCTTTCGGCGATGGGATTGGCGCAGCGTTTCGAGGACGTCGGGGTCGCCGCCATCATCCATACTGACATCGAGCGCGACGGGATCCTCAAGGGCCTCAACTTGCCCGCCACTGCCAGGCTCGCGCGCGCGACCAAAATCCCCGTCATCGCTTCGGGCGGGCTTGCTTCCATCGAGGACATCAAAGCGCTGCTGCGCCCCGAGTATGCTATGCTTGAAGGCGCTATTGCTGGTCGCGCGCTTTATGACGGCCGGCTCGACGCGCGCGAGGCGCTGGCCCTCATGGCTGCTGCTCAAGAGAGACCCAAGTAGTGCTCAAGATCCGCCTCATCCCCTGCCTCGACGTGAAGGACGGGCGCGTCGTCAAGGGCGTCAACTTCGTCGATCTGGTCGATGCCGGCGACCCCGTCGAGGCCGCGGCCGCCTATGACGCCGCCGGCGCCGACGAACTGTGCTTCCTCGACATCACGGCAAGCCACGAGGACCGCGACACCATCCTGCACATCGTCGAGGCGACGGCCGAGCGCTGCTTCATGCCGCTGACGGTGGGCGGTGGCGTGCGCACCATCGAGGACATCGGCAAGCTTTTGAACGCCGGCGCCGACAAGGTGTCGATCAACACCGCGGCGGTGAAGAACCGGCGGTTCGTGAAAGAGGCCTCGGAGAAGTTCGGCGCCCAGTGCATCGTCGTCGCCATCGACGCCAAGAAGGTGTCGAAGCCAGATGAACCCAACCGCTGGGAGATCTTCACCCACGGCGGGCGCACGCCGACGGGGATCGACGCGGTCGCCTATGCCAAGGAGGTGGTGGCGCTCGGTGCCGGCGAGATCCTGCTCACCTCCATGGACCGCGACGGCACCAAGGCCGGGTTCGATCTGGGGCTGACGCGCGCCATCGCCGACGCGGTGAGCGTCCCCGTCATCGCCTCGGGCGGTGTGGGCACGCTCGATCACTTGGTGGAGGGGATTGCCGAAGGTCACGCGAGCGCGGTGCTGGCCGCCTCGATCTTCCACTTCGGCACCCATTCGATCGCCGAGGCAAAGGCCTACATGGCGCAGGCCGGCATCGCCGTGCGACCGCCCGATTGACGCCGCGTCAAGCGGCGAGCGCCAGCTTTTGGGGACATTCCGACAGCACCGTCCCGAGCTTGGCGGCGGGAACCGGTCGGCTGATGTAGTAGCCCTGCACTTTGTTGCAGCCGGCGCGCCCTGCCATGATGAGCTCGTCGAGCGTCTCCACGCCCTCTGCGACGCTGCGGATGCCCAGCGTCTGGGCGAGCAAGGCCACTGCTTTGACGATTGCCGCGCTGTCGGCTCGAAGCGGCAAGTCCTTGACCAATGCGCGGTCGATCTTGATCTCGTCGAAGGGATAGGCCTGCAGATTGCTCAGCGACCCGCATGCCTTGCCGAAATCGTCGAGCGTAATACCGATGCCGAACTTGCGTAGCTCGTCGAGTGTTTTGCGCAACGCGCCGTCGTTGCCGCCAAGGAGCGCTTCGCCGACCTCGAGCTTCAAGCGGCTAGGCTTGAGCTCGGCATCGTCCAGCGCCCTCTGGACAATCGAAGGAAGGTCGCCGGCCTCGAATTGGCGCGGCGAAAGGTTGACCGTCACCTTGACGTCGTCACCCCAGTTCTTGGCGTCACGACACGCCTGGCCAAGCACCCAGCGCCCGATGTCGAGGATCACGCCGGTTCTCTCGGCAGCGGGAAGGAAGTCTGCAGGACACATCAGACCGCTGCGTGGATTCCGCCAGCGAAGCAGCGCTTCGCAGCTCACCACATGCTGCGATTGAAGATTGAGAATGGGCTGATAGTGCAGCTCGAATTGATCTTGGCCAAGCGCTGTGTGGATCTCGGTCTCGAGCTGGTGGTGCCCATCGATTTTGCGCGCACCCTTGCACCGAAACAGCTCGAACCCCTGGCGTCCCGACTGCTTGACGTCGTAAAGCGCCACGTCGGCATTCTTCAGAAGCTCATCTGCGGCAATGCCGTCCTCGGGCGCTCGCACAATGCCGATGCTGGCGCTGATCGAGATCGCGTGCCCGAGAATGTGATAGGGCTTCGAAATGTCGTTGAGAACGCGCTTCGCCAGGCGTTCGCACTGATTGGCCCGGTGCCCACCGGCCTGGATGATAGCAAACTCATCGCCACCCAGGCGCGCCAGGAAGTCCGTCTTGCGCACGCTTCCCCGCAGTCGCTCGGCAACGGCCTGGAGAAGTGCGTCGCCGACCGGATGTCCAAGCGTGTCGTTGACCTCCTTGAACCGGTCGAGATCCAGCCAATGCAGGGCGAGCGATGCGCCGTTGCACAAACCCTTGAGGGCGCTTTCGAACGTCTCGCGAAAATGGAAGCGGTTGGCGACGCCGGTTAGCGCGTCGTGCCGGGCGAGCCACTCGATCCGTTCCTCGGACCGGCGCTTTTCAGTGATGTCCTCCTGGATGTCGACCCAGCCGCCGTCGGCGAGCGGCTGATAAGTCACGAGGAACTTGCGGCCGTCACGCAGGGATTGGACATGCGAGAAGGAGTGGCCGGTCGCCAGCCTCGCCATGTGCTGGGCAAGCCACTTGGCCTGCCGGGCCACCTCTTCGGCACCGTCGCGGCCGGTCTCTTGCATCACGTGGTAACGGACGATCTCGCTGAGCGGCGTACCGGGCCGGGTCAGCTCCTCGGGTAGCGCGTACATCTCCCGATAGCTGGTGTTGCAAACGATGAGGCGCTGATCGGCGTCGAACATCGACAGCCCGCGCACCATGTTGTTGAGCGCGATGTCAAACCACGTATTGAGCTGCTCGAGCCTTTTCTTTTGCTCCAGCAGCATGTCGAGCGGCTCAGACTGATCAAGAGATTGATCGCACGGGATCGTGACGTCTCGGTCGCAGCCCATCCCGTTGGACTCGCTGTCATCTCCCATCGAGAAGGTGCCCCTCCCAACAAAACCAACTGTGATCCAATGCGTCAGAGGATACAGTGCATCCGTATGAGGTAACTTAAGCGGTCCACGGAACTTTCAGGCAAAAGCGACGCCCGCCTGTAACTCCTGAGGCGCAGCGCGCCGCGGCCAGCGGCCGAAATCAGGGCATGTGTTAATGGCAGACCACGTGCATAGTTAATGCAGTCTGGCACCAGTCGAGCTTTTGAGACAACCATTCCCCGAGACATGCCCGCGACATTGCGTCCTCAGAGCGTCTTGGCGTCGAACAGGCACAGATCGCGGATCAGACATGTGGGGCACTCGGGAACGCGCGCCTTGCAGACGTAGCGCCCGTGCAGGATCAGCCAGTGATGGGCATGCAGGGCGTATTGGGGCGGAATGACGCGTAATAGATCCTCCTCGACGGCCAAAGGCGTCTTGCCATTGGACAGGCCGGTCCGGTTGGCGACGCGGAATACATGCGTATCGACGGCCATGGTCGGCTCGCCGAATGCGACGTTCAAAACGACGTTGGCGGTCTTGCGCCCCACGCCCGGTAGAGCCTCCAGGGCGTCGCGGTCGCGCGGTACCTTGCCGCCATGCTCGGCGATCAGCCGTTTCGACAGCAGGATCACGTTGCGCGCCTTGTTGCGGTAAAGACCGATGGTCTTGATGGCGGCGCGCAGCTTCTCCTCGCCGAGGCGAAGCATTTTTTCAGGGTTGTCGGCGATCTTGAACAGACCGCGCGTCGCCTTGTTGACGCCGGCGTCGGTCGCCTGTGCGGAAAGCACGACGGCCACGAGCAGGGTGAATGGATTGGTGTACACCAACTCGCTCTTGGGGTCGGGATTGGCCGCTGCAAACCGGCGAAAAATCTCGGCGACGGCCGCCGCGCTGAGCCGGGAGCTGCGCTTCGAGCCTGAGCGTTTCGCCTTGTTGCGAGGTGATTTGGTCGCGACAACTTTGGACCTTGCGCGGGGCCGCTCGAGGCTCTTCATATTGTGTGTCCCAAGGGATAGGCTGCGCACATGAGCCAAAACGACGACGCAAAGCAAGAGCAAGGCGCATTCAGAGCGATCCTGCATCCGCACCGCTCGCTCGGGCCGACAGGATTTCTCATCCTCATGTCGGCGATCGGCGGCGTGAGCTTCGTGACGGGCATGGTGTTTCTCGCCATGGGCGCGTGGCCGGTATTCGGCTTCTTCGGCCTCGACGTGGCGCTCGTCTATATCGCCTTCCGGCTCAATTACCGCTCGGGGCGCCTCTATGAAATGGTCGAGCTCACGCCCGAGGCGCTGACTGTCACGCGCGTTCACCCCTCCGGCAAGCGCGAAAGCTTCGATTTCAACCCCTATTGGGTGCGCGTCCGGCTGGCCGAGGGACCGCAAGGGCGCAC
>CAYUBZ010000069.1:7656-9738 GCA_964443205.1 uncultured Hyphomicrobium sp.
CCGCGAAACGGCAAGAGTTGCGCTGGCAAGGTGCACGCCTATTTGGTCGTCACTCGCATCGACAGGACGCAACGCCATGTATGCTCGCACCGCACTGAGCGTGGCAGCGGCGGCAATCGTCGCGGCTACCGCCGCCAACGCAGCACCGTTTTCGGCTTCGGGCGCGCAGTCTGCGACCCCCGTCATCGCCGTCGCTAAGAAGCAGGCGCAGCGCAAGGACTGCACGCCGTACAATGGCCCGTACGGCTTTTACGGCAACATCTGGTGCCAACCGCCGAACGAGAGATCCTACTTGCGCAACTTGAGCTCGCCGTGGCCGCAGGAGACGCCGCCCGCACTCGACAAGGTGAAGCCGGACAACAGCACCGACTGGTAGGTGCGACTCACGGACGCGTAACACGCCTCAACGCGGCGTAAAGCTGCGGGCGGCAATTTGCGGCGAAGTTCTGCAAAATCTCCCTCTCCCTCGATCTGGAACAGCAACGTTCGGCAGTTAGGCTTGAGCGCAGCTCGCTACCGATCAGAGGAAAACCCATGCGTCCGTATGCCGTTTGCGCACTCCTGCTCGGGGCAGCGCTCCCCGCGGCGGTTCCCGCAGCCCACGCCGCCAACCTCCCGCCGCTCACGGCACGCGTCGGCAACGTGGTGGTCACCGTAGGGGCGCGGCGGCCGCGTCCTCAACGCGATTGCACGCCCTATAACGGTCCCTTCGGCTTCTATGGCAACATCTGGTGCCAGCCGCCGAACGACGCATCGTACCTGCGCAATCTCGGCGCCGCCTGGCCGATGAACACGCCGCCGAATCTGAGGACGGCAAAACCGCACGTGACCGGCAGCGACTGGTAGGCGCCGTTACTTGAAGCGGCCGCCCTTCTGCAGGACCTCGATTTTGTAGCCGTCGGGATCCTCGATGAAGAAGAACTTACCGAACGGCTGACCATCGTGCGTCATCTGCTTGATGTCCTTGGGCTGAAGCCCTTGCGCGATCATGCGCGCGCGCTCCCCCTCCAGGTCGTCGGTGACGAACGCGACGTGGCCATAGCCATTTCCCAGATTGTACGGCTCGGTGGTGCCCTTGTTGACGGTGAGCTCGACCTCGAAGGGGGCGTCCGGCCCGCGCATGTAGATCAGCGTGAAGTCGGGGAAGTCGACGCGGTCGGCGATCTCCATGCCGAAGGCCTTCTTGTAGAAGTCGACGGAGCGCGCTTCGTCCAGCACGCGCACCATCATATGGATCGGCTTTGCCATTGGGTCCTCCCGAAGTTTCCGAATGCGCCGCTCATCCGCCGGCGAAGGTGAGATCTGCCGGCGATATCAAGACGCCAAATTGCTGGCACCAGATGACGACGCTTGGATAGTTCTTGAGGTCGACGCCGCCGGGCACGGCGTACTTCTGGCTGCCCTTGAAGCTGCGCAACTTACCGAGATCGACGAACATGGTGTCGGCAACGTCGCTCGCGGCGCGCACGTTGGCTTTCGGCACGAGGTAGACGTGAAAATCCGGCCCCGGGCCTACCTCGAAGTCCGGCTCCAGGAACACGGTCCCTTCATAGACGGTGACGCCGCCTTTGCCCTTGTGGATCGGATCGCTGGGATTGGCCTGGATGAACGTGCCCTCGGCGACGGCCCTCGTCTGCTCTGCCGTTGTAAGCTGCTCGGTCGCCGGCGGCGGGGGAAACACGTAGGGGAACGCGAAGAACCCCAATGCCGTGCCGAATGCTACGCCCAGCACGCCGCCGGCCAGAAATATCGCAATCGAACGCCACATGCGCTTGACCTCCCGCTCGCCGCCTCTAAAGCCACGGCCTCGCCGCTTGGGCTTTCTGCTCGAAGGCGGCAATCGCCTCCTGTTTCTCCATCGTCAGGCCGATGTTATCGAGACCGTTCAGCAGGCAATGCTTGTGGAACGGATCGATGTCGAACTTTATGACACCGCCGTCGGGTCCGCGGATCTCTTGGGTCTCCAGATCGACGGTGAGCGTTGCGTTCGAGCCGCGGCTGGCGTCGTCCATCAGCTTGTCGACTTGCGCCTGCGGCAGCTTGATCGGCAGAATGCCGTTCTGGAAGCAGTTGTTGTAGAAG
>CAYUBZ010000070.1:0-3797 GCA_964443205.1 uncultured Hyphomicrobium sp.
GCCCAGCTCTTCATGGCGGGATGGTGCATCGGCGCCCACATGAAGCCGACGCCGGCCTCCGCGATCGAGCGCGTGATGGCGAGCGGCGGGATTTCGATTTTTACGCCGAGGGCGGTCAGCACGTCGGACGCGCCCGAAAGCGAGGAGACCGCGCGGTTTCCGTGCTTGGCGATGGGCACGCCGGCGCCAGCCGCGACAATCGCGGCGCAGGTCGAGACGTTGTAGGTGTTGTGGCCGTCGCCGCCGGTTCCGACGATGTCGACTGAGTCGGGCGGGGCGTCGATACGGAGCATTTTAGCGCGCATCAAGCGGCAGGCCCCGGTGATCTCGGCAAGCGTCTCGCCGCGCACGCGCAGGGCCATCAGGAACGCGGCCATCTGCGCGGGTGTCGCCACACCCGACATCATGAGCTCGAAGGCGTCCTTGATCTCTTCTTCCGTGAATGTGGCCCCCGTCGCCACCTTCTGCATCAGGCGCTTCAGCTCGGTGGCGGACATCAGCGCAGCCTCAAGCGGCGTCGCGTGCTGAGGGGGCGTTGCGGCGGCGCGGCGAAAAGCCGGCCAGCGCCAGGAAGTTGGCCAGCAGCGCGTGCCCCTGCTCAGACGCAATGCTCTCGGGGTGGAACTGCACGCCGTGCACGGGATGCGTCTTGTGCTGCAGGCCCATGATGGTCCCGTCGGCCGTCTCGGCGGTGACCTCCAGCGCGGCCGGCAGGCTCTTGCGCTCCACGATCAGCGAGTGGTAGCGCGTCACCTCGAAGCGCTCGGGCAGCCCGTTGAAGACGCCCTTGCCCGTATGGCGGATGGTCGAGAGCTTGCCGTGCAACGGCTCGGGCGCGCGGATCACCTTGCCGCCGTAGACCTGGCCGATCGCCTGGTGGCCGAGGCAGACGCCCAGCAGCGGGATCTTGCCTTGGGCCTTCTCGATCAGCTCCAGGCAGATGCCCGCCTCGTTGGGCGTGCAGGGCCCCGGCGACAGGACGATCGCTTTGGGCTTCTTCTTGAGGACGTCGGCGGCAGCGATCTTGTCGTTGCGGATCACCTCGCACGCCGCACCGAGCTCGCCCAGGAAGTGCACGAGATTGTAGGTGAAGCTGTCGTAGTTATCGATGAGGATGAGCATCGACCCGGGTCCGTGAGCATGCTGCGATTTGCGCCCAAGGGTGTAGGAAGCGGCAGCCCGGGCGTCAAGCAAGGCTCTTGGGCGTGAGGAAATGCTCGAGCCGCCCTGCGCCGGGCTTGATCCCCGACCAATCCTCGGCGTTGAACGCCACCACGGCGACGGCGGCGGTGGGGAATTTCTCCGCCATGCGGGCGGTGTCGTCGGCGGCCCCGCTGCCGATCAGTAGCAGCGCCAGCTCCTCCATGCCGGGGTTGTGGCCGATCAGCATGACGTGCCGCGGCCTTCCCCACTCCGGCCCCGCCGCGATGGCGCGCAGGCGCGCGAGCAAGGCGGCGGGCGTCGCCATGTAGATGGCCTCCTCATAGATGACCTCCGGCGGCGGGGCCCCGAGCTTGGGCAATACCAGGTCGAGCGTCTCGCGGGCGCGCACCGCGCCCGAGCACAGCACCAGGTCGGGGCGCAGCCCCATCGCCGCCAGCGCCGCGCCGATCTCGGGCGCCGCTTTCTTGCCGCGCTTGGCGAGCGGGCGGTGGTAGTCGTCGAGACCGGGTTTGACCCAGCTCGACTTGGCGTGGCGGAGGAGCGAAAGGGTGAGCATCGGCAGACGATGACGGGCGGCGGCCGCGTGTCAAGACGGGGGGATGGCCTGGCCCGCCCGGGGGCAGCCGGCACGCTTGCCTCTGCGGCCGGGCAATGGCCCCGATCATTGAAGCCATGCCCTCGCGCTGCTAGGGTTTAAGACTGTGCAATCGAGCCGTTGATATCGTAGCAGCGTAGGCCGAGCCGCATGCAAGAGATCCCCGCAAGACCGCCCCTTGCCGCGCTGGTGATCGCGGTCTTCGCCTTGGTGGCGATTTGGGCGCCGGTGAGCTTTGCCCAGACACCGGCCGGCAAGACGCCCGAGCCCGCCCCCGACAAAGCCCCGCAAGGCACGCAAGCCAGCACCGAGGAGGATCTCTACATCCTCGAGGACCTTCCCGAGCCGGCGCCAGACCAGCCCAAGCTTGACCTCGGCAAGGTCGGCAAGAAGGGCAAGCTGTCGCTGGAACGGATGCCGCTCGATACCGAAGGCGACTTTGATCCGAAGCCGAAAGGTGCGGCAGGCATTCGGCTGAAGATTCCCCTCGGCAAGCAGGGCCAGTGAGCGGGGTACACGGACTAGCCGGCGGTGCATTACCCGGACGGGTAGGCTGGACTTTCGGTAGGGGTGCTCCTACTGGTGTCTAGGGTCGATCAGGGGGTCTCGACGCGTCGCATGTTTGAGAGACTACGGGGACGTAAAGCGAAAGCAGAGACAGCGGTGGAGAAGAGCGCTGCGCGCCGGCTCACGACGGCGGCCGTCCTCCTCACGTTCTGTCTGGCGGCCGCTGCGGGTGGCTGCGCCACCACCGCTCGCCTGCCGGCGGTCCCGCTGTCGCTGGCGGCAAGTGCCGCGCCCTTGAACATCGCCGATGCGCGCTACTACGCGGACACCGACGAAAAGCGCATGTCTGCGCTCGCCACGCAATCCTATAACCGGGCGCTGGCTGCGGGCCTCGTGCACGCGAACGCCGGCAAGCGCCCGACGCGGTCCTTTCTCGCCATGTCGGGCGGCGGCGACGACGGCGCCTATGGCGCGGGCCTTCTAACCGGGTGGAGCGCGCGCGGCGATCGCCCGCAGTTCACCGTTGTCACCGGCGTGAGCACCGGAGCGCTGTCGGCACCCTTCGCATTTCTGGGGCCCGAGTATGACGACGCGCTCAAACGCATCTACACCGAGACCAGTGCCGGGGACGTGTTCCAGAAGCGCGGCCTCATGGCCGCCGTGGCCAACGACGCGATGGCGGATTCGGCCCCGCTCAGGAACAAGATCGCGTCCTTCGTCGATCAGCGCATGGTCCAGCGCATCGCCGAGGAATACCGCAAGGGGCGCGTGCTTCTCATCCTCACAACCAATCTGGATCAGGGCCGCTCCGTGATCTGGAACATCGGCGCCATCGCCGAGAGCGGACACCCCCGGTCCCGCGAGCTGATCATCGATGTGCTGCTGGCGTCGGCGGCCATTCCCGGGCTCTTTCCCCCGGTGATGATCGGCGTCACCATCGACGGCCGCGACTACCAGGAGATGCACGTCGACGGCGGGGCGATCGCGCAGGCCTTCCTCTATCCGCCTTCGTTCAACCTCAAGGCCAAGATCAAGGAGCTGGGCATCAAGGATGCTCACCCCGTCGCCTACATCATCCGCAACGCCAGGCTTTACCGGCCCGAGGAGAACGTCGAGCGCCAGACCCTCAAGATCGCCCAGCAGGCCATCTCCACCATGACCGCCTCGAGCGGCGTCAACGATCTCTATCGCATGTACCTGACGAGCAAGCGCGACGGCGTCGCCTTCAATCTGGCCTACATCGAGGAGGACTTCGCGCTGCCCTACAAGGGGCCATTCGACAAGGACTACATGAACGCCCTGTTCGAGCACGGCTACCAGGTGGGGCTCGCAGGCTATCATTGGCACAAGACGCCGCCGGGGTATCAGGAGTGAGCGGTCCCATCCGCAAGGCAAGATCGGATCTGTTCCGTGACGCGGGCCTGCACGTTGCCGTCGTGCTCGCCGTCCTGACGTGCGCCGCGGTGGTCCGCGCACAAGAGCCGAAACAGAAGGCGCCGGCCGCGGCACCAGATCAGCAGGCCGCGCCGCA
>CAYUBZ010000070.1:3897-9655 GCA_964443205.1 uncultured Hyphomicrobium sp.
GCGCGGGTGGCGAAACGCACCGCTTCCTCCGCGGCGCGGAACAGCGCTTGCGCTTTGTTGATGCACTCCTGCTGCTCCTTCTCCGGAACCGAGTCGTGCACAAGGCCGGCGCCCGCCTGCACGTGCATCACGCCGTCCTTGACCAGCGCGGTGCGCAGCACGATGCAGCTATCCATCTGTCCCGACGCCGAGAAGTAGCCGACGCAGCCGGCATACGGCCCGCGTTTGGACTTCTCCAACTCGTCGATGATCTCCATGGCGCGCACCTTGGGTGCGCCAGAGACGGTGCCGGCGGGGAACCCCGCCATCAGCGCGTCGACCGCGTCGTGCGTCTTGGCAAGCCGCCCGACAACGTTGGAGACGATGTGCATGACGTGGCTGTAGCGCTCGATGAAGAAGCGCGCCGTCACGTTGACCGAGCCGATCTGGGCGACGCGCCCCACGTCGTTGCGGCCCAGATCGAGCAGCATGAGATGCTCGGCCCGCTCCTTGGGGTCTTTCAGGAGCGCCTCGGCCAGCGCCTGGTCCTCGGCCTCGTCCTGCCCTCGCGGGGCGGTGCCGGCGATGGGGCGGATCGTGACCTCGCCATTGCGCACGCGCACCAGGATCTCCGGGCTCGAGCCGACGAGCGCGAAGCCGCCGAAGTCGAGATGAAAGAGAAACGGCGAGGGGTTGGTGCGCCTGAGCGCCCGGTAGAGCGCAAAGGGCGGCAGCGCGAAGGGGGCGGAGAAGCGTTGGGAGAGCACGACCTGGAAGATGTCGCCGGCGACGATGTAGTCCTTCGCCCGCTGCACCATGGCCTTGTACTGGGCGGGCGTCGTGTTGGAGGCCGGCTTGGGTGCCGGCAGCTTGGCGCGCGCCACCGGCGGGACGTGCGGGAGCGGCGCATCGAGCGCGGTGACGACCGCCTTGAGCCGCTTGGTCGCGGCCTTGTAGGCCTTCTCCGCCGATTGGCGCGCGTTGGCGCGCACCGGCGTCACGATGGAGATCTCGTCCTTCACCACGTCGAAGATCACCATCACCGTGGGGCGGATCAGGATGCTGTCGGGGATATTGAGCGCGTCGGGCGGCGTGTTGGGCAGCCGCTCGATGAGGCGCACGGTGTCGTAGCCCACGTAGCCGAAGATGCCGGCCGACATGGGCGGCAGCTCGGGCGGCAGCGCGAGTGCGGATTCGGCGAGAAGTGCGCGCAGCGAGGCAAGCGTCGGCAGCGTCTCTGGCCGGAAGGCATCGGGCTTGGCGACGGGGTTGCGGTTGATGGACGCTTGGTCGCCCTGGGCGCGCCATACGACGTCGGGCTCGAGCCCGATCACCGAGTAGCGGCCGCGCATAGCGCCCCCCTCCACCGATTCCAGAAGGAAGCTCATGGGCCGCCCGGCGGCAAGCTTGAGATAGGCCGAGACCGGCGTCTCCAGGTCGGCGACGAGCCGCATCCACACGACCTGCGGGGTGCCCGCCTCGTAGCGCTTGGCAAAATCGGCAAGCGGCGGCATCGCCGCAAGCGCGCCCGGCTTCGATCCTCTCATGCGCTCGAGCGTGCTCAAGAGACCCCCGGGCTTGCGAGCTTCCATTACTGGGCGTCGGCCCCGGTTGCGCGGTTGAACTCGGGCTCGTTGATGGTGGCGCCGAGGCGGTCCTGCAAGGCGACGACGTACTCGCTCAACACTTCATCGGTGAGCTCGGCCCGTAGATCCTTGTCGATCTTCTCGCGCTGCTCTTTGGTCGGCGCCGGCGCCGGTGTGATCTCGGTCACCTTGAAGACGACGCGGGACTTGCCGTTGATGGTCGGCGCCGACCCGGCCTTGCCTTTGGCCAGCGAGAAGGCCTGGTTGACCGCGCCCTTCGGCATGCCCTGCGGCTCGGTGGTGCGCGTGAAGGGTGGGGTCGTATCGACCTTGGCGTCACCGGCCTCCTTGGCCAGCGCTTCCATGGCTTCGCCCTTGTCGGCCCGCGCCACCAACTTGGCGGCGAGCTCGGAGATGAGGCGTTTGCGCTCGTTGGAAATGGCCAGTTTCTTCACCTCGTCCTTGACCGCGTCGAAGGGCTTCTGCTTCGCCTCGGTGACGCCGAGCACGTCGACCCAGGCATAGCCGCCGTCGTGCAGCTCGACGGGCTCGTTCTCGAGCCCGACCTGGCTGTCGAAGGCTGCCTTTATGATGGGGAGCGCATCCCTGAGCCTCATGGCGGGCTTGTCGTCGGGGCTCTTGTTGTAACGGTCGGTGGCGGCGACCTCCAGGTAGTCGACCTTCATCTGGTCGGCGATCTCCTTCAAGGTCTTGCCGGCGGCGCGGGCGTCCTCGACCTGGTCGATGAGCGTCTGCAGCTGCGCTTGCGCTTTCTTCGTCGCGATCTTGTCGCGGACCTGGTCCTTGACGTCGGCAAGCGTGTGCGTGACGGCCGGCTGGATGTCGGTCACGCGCAGCAAGACCGTGGCGAAGCGCCCCTCGACGACGTCGGAGACGGTGTTCTTCTCCAGAGCGAAGGCGGCATCGGCAATCTTGGGGTCGATCAGTCTATCCTTGCTGACGAGGCCGAGGTCGATGTCGGCATCCTTGGCACCGGCCTCCTTGGCGACCTCGCCGAAGGTCTTGCCTTTGGCGAGCGCCGCCTTTGCCGCTTCCGCTGCCGCCTTGTCCTTGAAGGCGATCTGCTGCAGCCGGCGCCTCTCGGGCGTGTTGTAGTCTTTCTTGGTCTCCTCATAGCTCGCGGTGATCTCGTCGTCGGAGACGTCCATCTTGCCTTTGACGTTGTCGACCGAGAGCGCGAGCACGGCGATCTTGCGGTACTCAGGGGAGACAAAGTCGCCCTTGTTGGCGTCGTAGGTCTCTTTGAGCTTGGCCTCGTCGGGCTCGGGCACGGTCACGGCCTTCTCCGCGTCGATCGTGAAGTGCTCGGCGACGCGCTTTTCCTCGCGCCAGCCGTTCACCAGATCGATCATCGTGTCGGGGACCGCGACACCATTCATCAGCGCCGTCGTCAGCTGCTCACGCAACTCGTCACGGCGGCGCAGCTGGACGAAGCCGCGCTCGCTGACACCCAAATGGTTGAGGACGTTTTCGAAGGCCAGCCGCGAGAACTTGCCGTCGGGGCCCTTGAAGGACGGATCTTCTTTCAGCGCCTCGATCAGCTTGGGGTCCGACAGCGCCAGCTGCAGGTCGTCGGCGTGCTGCTCGACCGCCGCCCAGGCCATCAGCTGGGCGAGAATGCGGTTGTCGAGCCCGGCGGCGCGCGCCTGCTCGGTCGTGATCCGCCGCCCTGCCTGCCGGGAGATGATATTGAGCTCGTTCTGCAAGGAGCGCTGAAAGTCCTCGACCCTGATCTCGTGCGAGCCGACTTTGGCAACATTGCCGCGTCCGTAGTTCCTGAACACGGGGCCGATGCCCCAGATGGCGAAGCTGAGCACCAGCACGGCAAACAGGATCTTGGCTACCGTTCCCGTGGAGCCACGTCGCAGGGCGTCGAGCATTGGGAGTTCGTTCCGTCGGTTGAGCGGCGTTGGCGGGACCGGGGCGCGCCTCCCCGGGTCCGCACGCCGCGAAAAGCTACGCGGGAATCCTGCACGTGACGCAGGGTGTCAGCATGATATGAAGCGCAGCCGGTCCGTTAATGCAAGGGTTGCCGCGCCCGAATGCATAGGTGCGGCCGACACGGTTGCTTTACGGGCTTTATGCTTAAGGGAGTGCCATGACCGAGGCTGTCCGCCCCATCCGACCGCTCGTCGCCGGGAACTGGAAGATGAACGGCCTTTTGGCCCAGCTCGACGAAGCCTTGCGCGTGCGCGACGTCATCTCGGCTGCCAATGTCACGCCCTATGCCGACGTGATGATCTGCCCGCCGGCCACCCTCATTTTGCCCCTGATTGCCGTGGCGCAAGACACCAGGCTCCTCGTCGGGGCGCAGGATTGCCACATGGCTCCCAGCGGGCCCTTTACGGGCGACATCTCGGCGGAGATGCTCGCCGACGCCGGAGCGGTCGCGGTGATCGTCGGGCATTCGGAACGGCGCGGCGGCCACGGCGAGCTGGACAGCACGGTTCGCCTCAAGGCGCAGGCCGCTCACCGCGCCGGCCTGGGGGCCATCGTGTGCGTCGGCGAGACGGCGGGCGAGCGCGAGGCCGGCCTGACCTTGGAGGTGGTGGAGCGCCAGCTGCGTGGCTCCCTGCCCGACGCCGCAGTGAGCGCGAACACGGCCGTCGCCTATGAGCCCATCTGGGCGATCGGTACCGGCGTGACGCCGCGCCCGGCGGACGTGGCACAGGTCCACGAGGCGATTCGCCGGGCGCTGATGGCGCGCTTCGGCGCAACGGGCGGGGCGATGCGCATTCTCTATGGCGGCTCCGTCAAACCATCGAACGCCCGCGAGCTGTCGGACATCCCAAACGTGAACGGGGCGCTGGTCGGAGGGGCGAGCCTCAAGGCGGAAGAGTTTTTGGCGATCATCGCAGCGTATCAACATTGACGTGTTCTTGCGGTGTCGGAATCACCCGAAGTGGTGTTAAGGTTCCGAGGATGGAGGGTGGGGAGCGATTCTTGCGGTGGATGGGGGCATGAGACTGTCGCGGATTGGTTTGGTGCTGGTGCTCCTCGGCGGCGGCGCAGCGGGGGCGGGGGCGGCCAGGCTCGACAAGAGCGCGTGCAATCTCCTCAAGGTCGAGCTGAAAAGTGTGCTGGCCACGGGCGTCCGGGACGACATGGAGCGCGGACCCGATTGGGCCACCACCAATCTGACCGCGCAGAAGCTCAGCAATATCAAACGATTGATCGAGCTCGAGGAGCAGCTCGAGTTCCGCTGCGGCGTCGGGCACAGCAGCATCGTGGCCACCGCGCCTGCGAAGGCCCCCGGCGACAAGACGCCGATGGAGCCGACCAAAAAGCCGGCAAGGCTGAACAGTGCGACAAATTTGAACGGTGCGGCAAAGCTGAGCCACACGGCAAAGCCGCCAACCGCTCCGACGAGCGCCGGAAAGCTGCCCACGGGGGCGGAGAAAACGGCGGCCGCGGAGCCGGCGCCTCCGCCTACGACCAACAAGAAGCCAGCGCGGCGGGAATCGAGCAGCACCTACGTGTCGCCCAGCGAGGTCAATCCGTATTCCCTGTCACGCTTTGGCACGACCCACTGAACGGGCGTTGCCAGGACCCTCCTCCCCGCACTAGCCTGCCCACCGCATCTGGTATAAAACGCTGGCAAACCTCATCCTAATTGCTTGCGGCGGAACCCCATGGCTACAGCTCTCCTCGTCCTTCACCTGATGGTCGCCACGGCGCTGGTAGGTGTCGTGCTGTTGCAGCGGTCGGAAGGCGGTGCGCTGGGCATCGGCGGCGGTGGTGGCGGCGGCGGATTTCTGACCGGCCGTGGAACCGCCAATCTTCTGACGCGCACCACGGCAGCCTTGGCAGCGGCCTTTTTCACCACCAGCATCCTGCTGACGCTGGTGGCGCAGTCGAACGCGCCGGCGCAGTCGGTCCTCGATTCCGGCGCCCCCTCCGGCAGCGCTCCGGCAGCAGTGCCGGGGCAGCCCGCCAAGACCCCGGCGGCGCCGGAAAGCGGTCGCGGCGGCATTCTCGACAAGCTGCAGCAGCCAAGCGTGCCCCAGACGCGGTGATCGCGTCGCGTTGGTCTGGGGTCATGGACTCTTTGCAGCGGGGGATGCAGCCATGTACTGGAGACATGCCGCAGTTGTCGGCCTCAGCTGCTCGGCGCTTTGTGGCTGCACAGGGATCGCGCAGCTGACGCCCGTCGCATCCTATACGGCGTCCAA